>DASYVW010000103.1:0-2526 GCA_035936675.1 Gemmatimonadales bacterium | reverse complement strand
GCCGGAGAACACCCTCGCCGCCTTCGAGCTGGCGGTTCGGCAGGGCGCCGATGCATTCGAGTTGGATGTGCGACTGACCGCCGACGGCGTGCCGGTGGTGCTGCACGATCCGACCCTCGAGCGCACCACCGATCATACTGGCCCACTCGCCGCTCTTCGGGCGGCTGCTCTCAAGGACATCGACGCCGGTGCCCGGTTCACGCTGGACCGGGGGAAGACCTTTCCGTTTCGAGCGGCGGATGTTCGCATTCCGACGCTGACCGAGATCCTGCGCGAATTCCCCGAGATGCCCGTGCTGTTGGAGATCAAGGAGGTGGCGGCGCAGGAGGCGGTGCGGCAGGTGCTAATCGAGGAAAAGGCCGTGGAGCGGTGCGTGCTCGCGTCAGAGAATCACGCGGCGCTCCAGCTCTTTCGGGAGCCGCCGTTCGCGACCGCGGCGTCGGCTGCCGAGATCGGAGTGCTGTATCGGGCGGTGCTGTTCCGGCGGGTACCAATGAGTCTCCCCTACCGGCTGCTGTCGGTGCCGGTGCGGCACCGCGGGCTGCCGGTGCCGACCCGCTCGTTCGTGGCCGCCTCCCGAGGGCTCGGTTGTCCGGTGCACGTCTGGACGGTGAACGACGCCGCCACCGCCCTGACGCTGTGGGGACGTGGAGTGGCCGGGATCGTGACCAATCTGCCGGATGTCATCTGGGGGGCCCGAAAACAATAGAGGCCCGGGAATGACCCCGGGCCTCTACGTTTCTGCGACTTGGCGGCTACTTCGTAGCCAGGCCGCCATTGGTGTGGATCACGATGCTTCCTCCGGCAATCAGCTGCGAGGCGGTTGCGTCATCGGCCGCGCTTATCTGGTTGTCGTAGACGATGGCACTGTTCTGTTTGTTCCAGATTTTCATCCGGAACCTGTCTCCCGTCGAGCCGCCGTCTACCACCGAGAGCAGGAAGCCGTATCCTGTGGCCCCGTTCACCGTGCCGCTCCCCTTGTAGCTGGCTTTGGTCGTACCCGAGACAACCATCCACTCGTAAGCCGTGCTGCTGAAATTGAGGCTCCCAGCCTGGAACTGGAACTCGGTGTTGCCGGTCAGCACCGGGGTCGTCTTGTCCTTCTGGGTGATGTACTTCGACACGAACCCGAAGTTCGCCTTCCCTACCAGGCTCGCATCGGCCACGTAGGCGCCTGCCGGCGAGTTGATCCAGCCGCCGCCAGTCACAAAGCCCGCGCTCGGGTCGTACACCGCGAGGAAGGCGCACTGAATCGGGTTCGTTCCCGATACCTGGTTGGTGTTGAGAGCCTGGTCGGTGCTCCGCACGCACACGTTGAGCACGTCGGCGTCCGGTCGGCTTATGGTGACGGACCCGTTTTCGGTCTTGCTGTCACCGTACGGCGCCGTGCTTCCGGCGGGCAATGTGGTCCAGGAACCCGTCGGACCATTCAGACTGTATTCCGCGCCGGTTACGAAGCTCAGTGCGTCGGTGAATGTCGCGCTGATGGTGAATGGCGTATTAACGGCAACAGGGTTCGGACTGATGTTGAAATTCGAAATCGCCGCCGGGGTCGTGTCGTAAGTCACCGTATTGTCGGTGCTGGTGGACGCCTCACTGAGATTCCCCGCAGGATCGCTGGCGACATTGGCGCCGACGGTCGCGATCACCGTCCCGTTGCTGGTCATCCCGCTGACCGCAACGTTGTACGTCGTCCCGCTACCCGTCACCGTGGCGGTCGTCGCACCCGCCGTCCCGCTCAGAGTGACGTCGCCGGTCGCGAAGCCATTGACCGTCTCATCGAATACGACCGTGAAGTTGATCGTCGAGGCGTTGGTCGGGTCGGCTTGGCTGGCCGCCTGGTTGATGGCCACTTTCGGCCGCGTGATGTCGTAGGTCACCGAATTGTCGGTGCTGGTGGACAGGTGGTTACCGTTGCCTGCGGCATCGTGAGCAGCCCCGGCCGCGACGGTCGCGATCACCGTCCCGTCATGCATCCCGCTGACCGCCACGTTGTAGGTCGTTCCACTCCCGGTCACCGTGGCAGTGGTCGCACCCCCCGTCCCGGTCAGGGTGACGTCGCCGGTCGCGAAGTCGGTCACGATTTCATTGAATACCACCGTGAAGTTGATCGGCGACGCGTTCGTCGGATCCGCCTGCCCGATCTTCTGATTGATGGTGACCTCTGGTGGCGTCTTGTCGATTACCAATGTCGTGCACGCGCCGGCATCGGCGTAGGAGCTCGTGTTGCCGGCCAGATCGGTGCCGCGGACGCAAACCTGGTGATTGCCCTCGCTAAGTGCCACCACTGTAGAGGCCGGGATGGTCGCGGTGACATTTTCCGTCGCCGTATTGAAGCTGCCGTCGGAGGCAGCCATCGCGACCTCACCAGCGCCATCGATCTTGTAGTAGGCCGACGTGATCTTGGAGTTGCCGGTCGTGGCATCGGTCACGTGAGCGGTGGCGGTCACGGCGATGGAGCCGTTGGTCGGGTTCGGCATAGCGTCCACGTTCGAGACGACTGGCGGCTCCTTATCAATGGTGAGC
>DASYVW010000102.1:0-4941 GCA_035936675.1 Gemmatimonadales bacterium | reverse complement strand
AGGCCCCGGCGTCGCCGCTGCGTCCAGGGCCATACACGCCCCCATACAAGAGGCTGAGCCTGCTCGCCCGAGCGGCACCCCACTCCCAGGTAACATCCCGCCAGATGCCCCAGTTGTGATCGTGGTACGCCGGAATGTCGGTGAACCGGCTGCAGCGAAGCCCGATACAGATGTTCCCCGAGCCGTGAGCTACGAGGCCGGGAACGACGTAACCGGACACAAACCCTTCATCCCGGAGCTCGACCGGAGGAAAATACTGGTTGGGTGCTGGAGTCACATTAACATCGAGGCTGACCTGTCCGGTCCGGCCGTGTGCGAGACCCCGCAGTCGATAGGCGCCGCTTCTCTGGCGCACGAAGCTGCCCCCGATGCTCACGTCGGCGCGGGTCGTGTCGAATGCCACCTGGTCGGACGGTGCCTGGGACACGTACCGGTCGTACGCGCCATCGGTTCGGCGATGAGTGACCAGAAGCTGGCCGAGCGACGCCTTCCCGCCGATCAGATAGGTGACGTACCACCACTCGTCGGGTGAGATGAGCAGGTTGAAGTAGTGCCACTCGCCCCATGATGAGTCCGGACTGGCCGGCAGGTGAAAACGGTCAAGCTCGTCATAGAGTTGTTGCCGGGTTGGAGCGATGTAGCTCGAGTCCGCCCCGGAGTCCTCCCAACGACCGCTGCGAACATCCAGGCCCGATCCGACGGCCAGAGCCCGGCTGGGAATTTCGCCGCCGGCGCGCACCGCAATGGTGCGATCGCCGCGCCGAAGATAGAGAAGCTTTCCCTCGATCGCCGGCGAGACGACCCGAACGAGCCGTCGTTGCCGTTCACCTCCGAGAATCTGGCGGACGAGAAAGCGAGCTCGCTCGATGCCGAAAAACATCCCGCCGAGGCCGCCGGTTCGCATCGCCTCCACATCGATGCCCTGGGGCAGCACTGTGACCTCACCGCCGCCAACGAGCGACGCGTCGCGCGACTGCTCAAGCATCGCCTGGCCCACGGAGAGCAGGACGATCATGACACCCACGCCGAGCGAGAAGCCGGCAAGCAGGAAGAGGGAACGGAGCTTGCGGACCAGAAGATGGCGAAAGGCGAGCGTGGCTATCACAGCGGGGTAATACGGCCATCCAACATGTGAATCACGCGACCGGCCTGGTCAGCAAGTCGCTCGTCGTGGGTGACGACAATCAGGGTTGTGCCGTCCTTATTTACACGGTTGAACAACGTCAGGATCTCCTCACCTGTGGCGGCGTCGAGCTCACCCGTCGGCTCGTCGGCCAGAAGCAGCGCCGGCCGGTTAGCCAGCGCACGCGCGATGGCCACCCGCTGCATCTCTCCGCCCGAGAGCTGGGTGGCCCGATGGCCGGCCCGATGCTTCAGCCCGACGTAGCCCAGCAGCTCGAGCGCACGTGCCCGTCTCTCTCGGCCCTTCATGCCGGCCTCGGCCATTGGCAGCTCCACGTTTTCCCGGGCGGTGAGAACCGGTAGCAGGTGGAACCGTTGAAAGACGAAGCCGAGGCGGTTGAGGCGGAGACGGGTAAGCTGGCGGTCGGAGAGCGAGCCAAGCGAGGTGCCCATGATCTCGACCGATCCACGCGAGGGGATGTCAATCCCGCCGATCAACTGGAGCAGCGTTGACTTCCCGCTTCCGGAAGGTCCCACCACGGCGACGTATTCACCGGAGCGGACTTCCAGCGAGATGCCCCGTAAGGCGTGGACTGCCTCTCCATTCATCGGATAGTCCTTGGAGAGATCATGAGCCAGGAGAACGGTTTGCCCACTCATGTCGCCTCGGCCCGCAGCGTGGCCGCGATGGGCGCGCGCGCCGCCAACCACGCGGGATAAAGGCCGGCCAGGGAACCGGTGACGAGCAAAACCACGCCGGCAGTGGCAAGGCTCTCACGCCGGGGAACGAAGAACGAGAAAGCCGCGGGCAAGCCGGGGAAGCTCGTCAGGATGCTATCGAGATACCGAGCCGTGGCGATGCCGAGCACGATTCCCAGCGCGCCGCCGATGATAGTGAGCGCGGTACCTTCGACCAGGACCTGGCGAATGACGGTGGCCTGGCTGATCCCGATTGCGCGCAGGGTGGCGATCTCGCCCAGACGCTCATTCACGGTGATGGTGAGCAAGGTGGCTATCAGAAGGACCGAGACGATCAGACTCATGCTGCCCAGGATGTAGGAGAGCTGGCGGAAGTACACCAGCCGTTGCTTGAAGTGCCTCACCAGGTCGGCCACGCTGTTCACCTCGAGCCGCGGGAACGCCGTGCCCAGCCGGGCAGCCACCTCGTCCACCGCGCGGTCATCCCTAACCTTCACGATCAGCAGCGAGGCGCGGTCCGTTGCCCGTTCATTGGCCAGCGTCTGCATGACCGGCAGCACGGTTCCAACGGAAGGCTGCCCCCTGTAGTCGTAGACCCAGTGAACCAACCCGCGCACGACGAGTCTCCTGCCTACCGACGCCGTGACCACCTGAGGGTCGAGTCGCCCGACCAGCGTGACAGTGTCCCCAATGCCCGCGCCGAGCAGGCGCGCCGCCGGGGTGCTGAGCAGGATGCCCAGGCTGTCATCGGGGCTGAGGTCGCGTCCCGACTCCAGCACGTACAGCGACTGCGCCTCCGGCTGAATTCCGTAGCCGAACAGCGTCACCAGCGAGTCCCTGACTCGTCCGTACAAGGAGGTACCGAGCACTGCGCCGGCTGATTCGATGGCGGTGTCCCGACGAAGCGTGGCGATCAGCTCCCCTGCGCCGGAGAGGGTGGCCTCGGTGTCGAACGGCAGGGTGCCCTTGGGCGTGAGCCTGATCTGATAACCCCGAGCCAGTAGCATCTCGGCGAAAGATTTCTCGATCCCGCCGCTCAACATCACCATGTCCAGCAGCATCGCCCCCGAGATGGCGATGCCTGCGATCGAGAGGGCGGTACGGAGCCGATGACGTCCCAGGCTCTTGAGCCAGCCGAGTCCACTCACCCTCGGCCCCAGAGCACCAAAGGCGGAGTGTGCACCAGACGCCATGCGGCGACTGCCCCAGCGGCTATCCCGAGAGCCAGGGACAGGGCCACGCTGAAGAGCACCAGATCCGGGGTAATCAGGGAGAAGATCAGCGTCGTATCGAAGAAGCGGCCGTAGTAGGCATTGGTGGCTGCTCCCGCGAGATAGGCCAGGCCGGTCCCGACCACTGAGCCAAACGCCGCTACCACTGCCGCCTCCAGCAGCAGCGCACCGAAGATGGTCCGCCGCCGCACCCCGACAAACCGCATGACCGCGGCGTCCAGGCGCCGCTCCTCTACCTTGAGTAGCATGATGCACAGCAGGAACACGGCGCTGGCGACAATGGTGATCACCGCGATCGCCCTATGGAAACGGCTGACTACCAGGAACGTCTGGGAAGATTCCGAGGCTATGGCAGCAGTGGCGTACGCCCGATAGCCGAAGGCGGTACGATTGAGGGCGGCTACAGCGGAATCTGAAGAAATCCCGGGGTTCAAGCCGATACTCAAGCGGTCAACCCTATCCGGCAGCCCCAGAAGAGATGCCAGATCTGGCACGTGCATCCTGAGGTGGCGCTCCCGTTTGGCGATCTCGGCGGGGTCCGGCCGAGGCTCGTACACTGCGGCAACCCGGACGAGCGTGGCGACGGAATCGGGGGTGGGCCCCAGGCGGAGGGTGTCGCCGACCGAGAGGCCCAATTCACGCGCGAGGTGCCGTTCGACGGCTATCTCCGAGACTTGAGCGGCCGCCGGGGTCAATCGAGCGGCAAGCAGCACCGCCGGCAGGCAGCACCAGTGGCTTACGCGTATGGCCATGCATTCCTTCGAGTTCCGTCAAGCTGGACTGCGGTATACCCGTAGTAAAGTTAGTTGAGCCGGCGGGCCGGCCGGCTGCGATACCTGCAAGGAGCCTCCATGAGCGGTCAGAACGAACCGAAGGTCGCCATCCTCGGCATGAGCGAGGCGGGTCGGGGCTGGGCTACCCTCGTGTCAGGGGCGGGCTGGCAGGTCACGATCTACGACCCGGACGCCACTCAACTCCACGAAGGAGAAGAGGAGATCGCAACCAGGAAGCGACACTCCCATGGCTCGGGCATTCCCGCGATCACGGACGACAATCACAACCAGCCGCCCGGCGAGCCGAGGCTGGGACGGAGCCTGTTGGACGCGGTAACCAACGCCGACTGGATCATCGACGCCACCACGAGCGATCTGCTCCACCGGCAGCGCCTGCTGGAGCAGGTTGAGAGCGTGTCGAGGATGGCAGCCATCGTGACTTGTAGCGCCGCCGGCCTGTCTCCCACCGACCTTTGCGCCCGGCTCCGCCGTCCGGCCCGTCTGCTGGTGGCATATGCCCTCGACCCGGTCGAGCAGATCCCCGCGATCGAGGTGGTGCCCGGACCGCTGACCGATCCGGTCTGCCTCGACACGGTGCGCAACTGGCTCCGGAGGCTCGGCCGGATTCCGGTCGTGCTTCGAAAGGAGATTCCCGGCAACGCGATCAGCCGCATCGCCGTCGCCGTGTGGCGGGAGTGTATCCGGCTGGTGCTGGATGGCGTGCTCGAGGTGCGGGACGTGGACGCCCTCATCTCCTCCGGCCTGGCCGCGCGCTGGGCCGCGGCAGGACCGTTCCAGACGGCGTACTTGGAGGCGGGAGCGACCGCGCAGCTCAGCACCGTGCTCCGGTCGGTCGAGACCCGCTGGGACGGAGACAACGGTTTTCACATCCCGCCGGCCGAGCATGCGCACCTGATTCGCATGATTCAGCGGGCGTACGAGGGTGAGGGAGACGTGCTCCGTGGCGCGCGCGATGAGCGCCTGGCCGAGCTGAAAAGGATCGTCGGCTACTGACGGCTGAAGGGATGCTCGAAGCTGAGGTACAGAAATACCGCGTCTTCGTTCGAGTCTGGTCCCAGGCCAAAGGTGTAGGCCAGCCCGGGCACAATCTGCAG
>DASYVW010000101.1:0-12069 GCA_035936675.1 Gemmatimonadales bacterium | reverse complement strand
CGCTCCTGCGTCTCGCCTAGCTCCTGCCGCAGCTTGCTCACCTCGACTTCGAGCGCTTCGACCGCTTCCAGCACGTCGAGCGGAGCTTGGAGCGCGCTCTCACGGGAACGCCACCGCAGGCGCTGGGCCCATAACCCGAAGACCAGCGCGAGCGTTGCATGTATCCCTACATGCCAGGGCTGGGGTTCCCCGGCGGCGAACCCAGCTGCGACTAAGTTGAGGCCGCTCAGGACGATGGCGATCGGGTACCACTTCGCGCTCTTGAAGGTCATGAGGAGATCCTGTCGAGTCTGGGCCTCAGCACGCTCGGTTACGTTACTAAGTGCTACGTAGCACCGATCGCAAAAGTTGCGTCCCGTGGGGGGTCGCGCTAGAGGCGGATAGACGAGAGACATCGCGAACGAAATCGGGCCCCGCGACGATGGCGAGGCCCGATGTCTTTGGAGCGTCTAAGCTCTTGCCTAGTATTCGATGCGCCGCGTAGGAATCGAACCTACAACCTAGTGATTAAGAGTCACTTGCTCTGCCAATTGAGCTAGCGGCGCGGATAGCCCCAAGGGGAGTCGAACCCCTCTCTGGACCTTGAAAGGGTCCCGTCCTAACCGATAGACGATGGGGCCGACGATCTACCAGCATAGCGCTAACGGGATTCGAACCCGTGTTTGGGCCTTGAGAGGGCCCCGTCCTAGTCCCCTAGACGATAGCGCCTTGGTGGCTATGGGCTATGGGCCCCCAAAGTTTCGTCCACCTCGCTTCGCGAAAGGCTAGGACCTGAAATTCTCGCCGGAGCAGCCCATAGCGAATAGCCCATAGCTCCCACGAACAGGCCCGGCAGGACTCGAACCTGCAACCCCCGGTTTTGGAGACCGGTGCTCTACCACTTGAGCTACGGACCTCTGCACCAGAGCTCCCAGCTTCTCCAGGGGTGGCTGACGGGGATCGAACCCGCAACCTCCGGAGCCACAGTCCGGCGCTCTAACCGATTGAGCTACAACCACCGCGGGCACAAACACGTGCGAGCCGCGGAAAATACCGCCCGAAAGACGGGTGGGTCAAGGCCAAAAACGTGCAGCGAGCGCGTCGGTCTCCCTCGAATCGGACACCGAATCGCCGTCCATCGTCGCCACCTTCACGATTCCCCGCACCGAGTTCACCAGAAACAGCGGCAGCCCCTGGATTTCTATCAAGTTGGAGTGCCGCTCCTCCACCTGCCCCACCAGTTCAGTCAGCCGGGCCCGTCCCACCCCAGGCAGCACGCCTAAATCGAAGGCCGGCGCGCACAGCTTCCCGTCCTCCCACCAGAGCACGCTGTAGATCGCCGTCTCGGCCACGAATCCCCCGGGTGTGAGCAGCAACGCGTCGTCCATGCCGGCCGCCCGGGCCGCGTCGAGGGCCCGATCGAACTGGGCGCGATCGGTGGTCTTGTACGCATACGAGTGGTGCGCCACCCCGGAGATCCCGACCTTGACCGGCGCGGTCGAGCCGACCAGCCGCTCGCTCACCTGCACGCCGCGCATGCCAACCTCGAGGCGGTACACCCGGTCCGGTCCCCCCTCCGGCGTCGGCAGCTCCCCCGGCAATGGGATCCCCAACGCCTTGCAGCTCACCGCCAGCCGCCTGAGGTGGAGGTACCAGAGCGGGGCCGCGCCGTTCCGGATTCGGATCGTCTCGATCAACGCCGGTGGGGCATGCCGCATGGCTCAGGTCACCGGCGCGGCGACTCGGCCGCGCCCCTCTGTCCAGCCCTTGAGTGTGGTCGCCCCGAGAATGATCGCGCCGCCCAGGAGCGCCCAGGCACCCGGCGTCTCCCGCTGGATCACCCAGGCCCAGAGCGGATTGAGGACGGGCTCGATCAGGAGGAAGACCGAGGATTCCAGCGCCGGGAGCACCTGGATGGCCGCGGTCACGAACACGTAGGCGAGGGCGATCTGGAAGACGCCGAGGTAGACGATCACAGTCCAATCGCCCACCGGGTGCCGCCCCACCGGCAGCGCCATCGGGAGCGTGATGAGAAAGGCGGTGAGATTCCCGGAGACCACCGCCGCCAAGGGCGATCCCCGCCCGGGCGCGGCGCTGAGCCAGCGGAAACCGCAGATGGCGAGCGCCCAGCAGAAGCCGCTCGCCAGCGCGAGCAGATTGCCCCGATCCGGATCCGGCGCGGTGGCTCCTGGGTGCTCCGTCCCGACAAAGAAGAGCAGCAAGCCGAGCCCGACCGCGAGCATGAAGCCGAGGTCCTGCCGCCGGATCGGCTCCTTCAACAGCCAGGGCGCCAGGAGCAGGATGTAAAGCGGTGCCGTAGACTGGAGGAAAATCGTGTTCGCGGCTGTGGTCAGCCGGTTGGCCAACACGAAGAGGACGAGGCAGCCGGCATAGGCCACGCCGACCAGTGCTGTACGCCAGCTCCAGCCGCGCCGTGCCGCGGGCGCCAGCAGCAACAGCGCCAGCGCCGCGATCCCTGAGCGAAAGCTCGCGATCTGCCATCCGGTGAAGTTGGCCCACTTGATCGCGGCCCCGCCGGTGGAGAAGAGCACCGCCGCCCCGATCAGTTCGAGCCGGGCGCGTGTTGTGGCAGTCATGGCGGGAAGGTACGTGGGAGCCTAAGGGCAGGAAAGGCGGGCGTTCCCGTCCTTCCCGTCCTCCGCATTCAGGACCGGCCGCGCGGGGTCGCTCAGATCTCCTTGACGAGGACCGGGCAGGACCGCTCTGCTGTGACCCACGCTACATTACCCTCCCATGCGCACCATCATCGAGCCGTTCAAGATCAAGGCGGTCGAGCCCATCCGGATGACCAGCCGGACCGAGCGGGAAGGAAAGCTCCGGGACGCGGGATTCAATGTCTTTCTGCTCCGGGCCGAGGACGTTCTCATCGACCTTCTGACCGACAGTGGCACCTCCGCCATGAGCTCGGAGCAGTGGGCGGCGGTCATGCGAGGCGACGAGTCCTACGCCGGCAGCCGCTCGTGGTATCGGTTCGAGGAAGCCGTTCACGACATTTTCGGGTTCCGCTACGTGCTTCCCACCCACCAGGGACGCGCGGCCGAGCGGATCCTCTTCTCGATTCTGTGCCGGCCGGGGCACGTGGTGCCCAACAACACCCATTTCGATACCACGCGAGCGAATGTCGAGGCGGCCGGGGCGGAGGCACGCGACCTGGTGATACCCGAGGGCCGAGTACCTGCGGCCCGCCACCCGTTCAAAGGCAACATGGACGTGGACCTCCTTCGGCGGCTGATCGCCGAGGTAGGGCGCGAGCGCATTCCGCTCTGCATGCTGACGGTCACCAACAATTCCGGCGGAGGCCAGCCGGTCTCGATGGCGAACGTACGAGCGGTCTCCGCCGTTTGCCGCGAGCACGAGATTCCGTTGTACATCGACGCATGCCGCTTTGCCGAGAATGCCTATTTCATCAAGCTGCGGGAGGAGGGCTACGCCGACAAACGACCGATTGATATCGCTCGGGAGCTCTTCGCCCACGCCGATGGGTGCACCATGTCGGCCAAGAAGGACGGGATGGCGAATATTGGAGGGCTGCTCGCCACCAACGACGAGCGGCTTGCCTCGAAGGAGCGCAATCTTCTGATCCTGACCGAGGGGTTTCCCACCTACGGCGGTATGGCGGGACGGGACCTGGATGCCATCGCGGTCGGGCTCCGGGAAGCGCTCGACGAGGACTATCTACTCTACCGCATCAAGTCCACGACCTACCTCGGCGAGCACATCTCGAAGGCGGGAGTGCCGATCGTGCAGCCACCGGGCGGCCATGCGATCTATATCGACGCCGCCGCCTTCTTCCCTCAGATCCCACCGCTCGAGCTCCCCGGCCAGGCCCTCGTCGCCGAACTGTATCGCGAGGCCGGCATCCGGGCGGTGGAGATCGGCACCGTCATGTTCGGCCGTCGGAGCCCGGAGACCGGGCAGGAAACGCCCGCGCCCATGGAGCTCGTACGCCTGGCCATCCCTCGCCGGGTCTACACCCAGAGCCACATTGATTACGTAGTCGAGGCAATCCTCCAGATCTGGGAACGGCGGGAAGCGGTCGCTGGCTACCGGTTCGTCGACCAGGCTCCCGTGCTACGTCATTTCACGGCGCGGTTTAAAGAGATACCTCGCTGACGGTATACACCTCTTCCCGAATCGGTTTGAAGCCACGCTTCAAGTAATTGGGCAAGGCCGCCGGGTGGTCCAGGGTGCAGGTGTGCAGCCACACTCTATGAGTCCCGCTTTCCCAAGCCGCTTGCACTGCGCGCGTGAGCAGGTGCTTTCCCCACCCTCTTCCGATGAAATCCGGAAGCAGCCCGAAATAGGCGATCTCCACCGAGCGATCGTCGTGCTCTCTCAGCTCGAAATACCCGGCGGGGGCGCCGCCCCAGGACATGAGCCAGATCGAGACCCCGGGCGTCGCCAGATGGCGGCGGATGGTCGCGTCACTCCAACCCAGGCGGTCGGTCCAGTGGAAGGCCCGGCCGACCTCCTCGTACAGGTAGCGGAAAAACGAGACCGGGCAGTCTTCTACCCGCTCGATCCGGGGCTCCGGCCGCGGAACGGGCGCAGAGCGAAGCTCGGCTGGGGACGTCATCTCGAGGTACGTTCGGGTCACTTGGGTCGCGCTCACCGGCAGCTCTCCCAAAAGAGGCATGGTCACCGGAGTGTACCCAGTACCGGCATTAGTTCGCCACGGGAAGTGCAACAGTTTGCACTGCCGGCCCTCCATAAGACAGCGGCCCCGGACTTTCGCCCGGGGCCGCTGTGTCGCCTGCTGACTGTCGCGCTTTACTGCTTCGGCGCTGCAGTGGTGTCCGTTGGAGTCGCGCTGGTGCTGTCGGCGGGAGCTGCGACGGTGGTGCTGTCGCTCCTAGCGCCGGCTGAGGTGCTGTCGGTCACCGTTACGCCCGTGCTGTCAGCGGTCACACCGGCATCCTGCCGTACTGCGGTGGTATCGCTGGGGGCCTGCCCCATCGTGCTGTCGGTCGGCGTCGCGGTTGTGCTGTCTGTGGCGACCACGGTGGTGTCGCCCCGAGCCGGCGCCGCACCGACTTCGTCCTGACTCCGGTTGTGGCAGGCCGCCGAGACTGCGGCGACTGCTGCCAGGATAAGCAGTTTCCTCATACGTCGTTACGCTCCTACTTGGTGGATGTGGCAGCCTGCACGAGACAAAAAGCGGCCCCGGACGGAGTCCGGGGTCGCCGCAAAACCCAACTGACCGACTACTGCTTGGTGCTGTCCGCCGGAGCCGCGGCGGTAGTGTCTGCCGGAGCCGCCGGAGCCGCCGGAGCCGCGCTGGTGGTGTCGGCCGCAGGCGCCGTCGGAGCGGCCGTGGTATCGGCGCTCATGCCAGCATCCTGTGACGGCTTCACGGCGGTGGTGTCAGCCGGAAGCTGACCCATGGTGCTGTCGGTCGGTGCAACCTTCGTGCTGTCGGTGGCAACCGCGGTGGTGTCGCCCCGGTTCGGAGCCGCTCCGACTTCGTCCTCCGACCGGTTGTGGCAAGCTGCCAGCAGCGAGGCCGCGGCAGCCAGCGTCAAAAGGTGTCTCATGGATTGCTCCTCGAGCGAAGGGACCCTGCCCGCCTGAGGGTCTCTTTCGCCGTTGTCCGTGTGCCGCGGGCCGTCTCACGTGGTTTCAGCCGCGCTGTTCATAGCCGCGTCCGAGAATGTACTTCCAGTTTTACAATCCCGATAGGTCATAGATCACAGTTCACCCAGGTGGGTGCCCATGACCTAGACTTGCAGCTCCGCCAGGCCCCGAAACAGCTCCAGGGCACCTGGATTGGCCAGGGCGTCCCGGTTTGCGACGGGGCGGCCGTGAATCACCTCCCGGACCGCCAGCTCGGTGATCTTGCCGCTGATGGTGCGGGGGATATCTGCCACCTGGACGATCTTTCGGGGCACGTGGTGAGGGCTGGTGTGGTCCCTCAGCCGCTTCCGAATGCGTTTGGTCAGAGCCTCGTCCAGGGTGAGTCCCTCTCGCAGACGCACGAACAAGACGATCCGAACGTCCCCGTCCCATTCCTGGCCCACCACCAGGCTCTCGACCACCTCCGGTAGCTGCTCGACCTGGCGGTAGATCTCCGCCGTGCCGATCCGGACACCGCCCGGATTGAGCGTGGCGTCGCTTCGGCCCAGGATGACCAGGCCGTTGTGCTCGGTGAGGCGCGCCCAGTCGCCGTGGCGCCACACGCCTGGGAAATGATCGAAGTACGCGCTCCGGTACTTCTCACCGTTCGCATCATCCCAGAACGCCACCGGCATGCTGGGGAAGGGACGGGTGCAGACCAGCTCTCCTTCCGCTTGCCGGAGCGGGCGCCCCTCAGGATCGAACACGTCCACGCTCATGCCGAGGCCGCGGGTCTGCAGCTCGCCGCGCCACACCGGCCCGATGGGGTTGCCAAGCGCAAAGCAGGAGATGATGTCGGTGCCGCCGCTGATGCTCGCGAGGTGAAGATCGCGTTTGATCTTCTGGTAGACGTAGTCGTAGCTATGCGCCGCGAGCGGGCTTCCGGTGGAGAGAATGGCGCGTAACGCCGTGAGGTCATGGCTGACCCCGGGCTCGAGTCCTTCCTTTTGCGCGAGCGCCAGATACTTGGCGCTGGTACCGAACACCGTCACCCCTTCGCGCTCGATCATGTCCCACAGCAGCCGCGGCGGCGACAGCGGCGCGCCATCGTAGAGTATCACGGTGGCCCCCACGGCCAGACTGGAGACCAGCCAGTTCCACATCATCCAGCCGCACGTGGTGAAGTAGAAGATCCGATCCTCGCGCTGGAGATCGGTATGCAGCACCAGCTCCTTGAGATGCTGAAGCAGCGTGCCGCCCGCACCGTGCACCATGCACTTGGGCAGTCCCGTCGTGCCGGACGAGTACATGATGTAGATGGGGTGGTTGAAGTCGAAGCGCTGAAGCGCTTCGAGGCGGGACGGGCGCCCTCTGGGCGGGTGGGCGGCGGGGCCGCGGGGCAGTTCCGGCCAGGCAGCCCAGTCATTCCATAGGACAGCGTCTCGAATTCCGGCAATCTCCGGTTGTCGGCGCAGGTACGGTACGACAACCACCCGCTCGATCTCGGGTATCCGGTCTCGCACCGCGCGGATCCGCTCGAGTGAGTCAATTTCCTTTCCGGCATACCGATACCCGTCGGCGCAGAAGAGCACTCGCGGACGAATCTGGCCAAAGCGATCGAGCACGCCATTGGCGCCGAAGTCGGGGGAGCAGGACGACCAGATCGCGCCCAGGCTGGTCGTGGCCAGCAGGGCGACGATGGCCTCGGGGAGGTTGGGGAGAAAGCCGGCAACCCGATCGCCTGGTCGGAGACCGTGGCGCTCGAGCGCAAGGGCCACCCGCGCCACCTCCCGCTTCAGCTCGGCGTAGCTGAGCTCGCGCTGGCGGCCCTGCTCGTTCCAGAAGACGATCGCGGGGTGATCGTCGGCATAACGCAGGAGGTTTTCCGCGAAGTTCAGCCGTGCGCCGGAGAACCAGCGGGGGCCGAGCTTTGGGTCCGGCGGCGCCATCCGATCAAGACCGATGACAACCTCATCCCACGGGGCTCGGCCCGGTCGCTCGTCTGCAATCACGCCGCAGAAGTTCCAGACCATTGGCCAGAACGCGTCGGGACGTTCGGCCGACCAGCGGTACAGCGAGTCGACGTCGCTGACCCCTTTCGAGCCGGCCGGTTTTTGTTTCTGGATGTGTTTGATGAACGCGGTGAGATTCGCGCGCGTAACGCGGTCTGGGTCGGGTGTCCAGAGTGGCGTATCGTTAGCCATTAGGGCTCTGAAGCCCCGCCAGCCGGCCCATGAGGGCCGGCCTAATCATGACGTCGGCGGATTGAACTGCGCGTGCTGCGCGTCGAGCCAGGACTTGTGGTACTCGGGGTCCTCGATTGACAGCGCCGACTTGGCCACCTTCAGCGGACGGAAGGTGTCCATCATGACCGCCAACTCCTCGGTGTACTTGGCCCCGATGCTCGCCTCCGCCCGACCCGGATGCGGGCCATGCGGAATGCCGTCAGGATGATGAGTGATGCTGCCGAACTCGATCCCCTTCCGGCTCATGAACTCGCTCGACGCGTAGTAGAGCACCTCGTCCGAGTCCACGTTGCTGTGGTTGTACGGCGCGGGCACGGCCTCGGGGTGGAAATCGTACGGCCGCGGGCAGAAGCTACAGACCACGAAGCCGTCGCCCTGAAAGGTCTGATGCACCGGTGGCGGCTGGTGCACCCGGCCCACGATCGGCTCGAAGTCCATGATGTTGAAGGCCCACGGGTAGAAGTATCCGTCCCAGCCGACCACATCGAACGGATGATGATCCAGGATGATCTCGTTCAACCCGTCGTACTGCTTGACGAGGATCCGGAAGTCGCCCCGCTCATCATGGGTGCGGAGCTGGCCCGGCTGCCGGATGTCGCGCTCGCTGTAGGGCGCGCCCTCGATCAGCTGGCCGAACTCGTTGTGGTAGCGCTTGGGCCACCGCACATGGCCCCGACTCTCCATGATCAGGAGCTTGGTGGGCTCTACGCTCAGGTCGAGTCGATAACGGTGCATGATCCCGCGATGGATGACGAGGTAGTCGCCCTCCCGATATGGCAGATCGCCGAACACCGTCTCCAGGGTGCCGCTCCCCTTGCTCACGTAGACCAGCTCGTCGGCCTGGGCGTTCTTGTAGAAGTGGGCGTCGTTCTCGTCCGGCTCGACATAGAGCATGGCGACTTCGTTGTTGAAGAGCAGCGGGACCCGGTCGAGTGTGGGACTCCCACCCTTCTTTACCTTTGAGGTACGGAAGTGCCGGTGCCGGAGCGTCTGGTCGTTGTCCGCCTCGTACTTTATCTCCCGTAGCCGCTTGGCTGATTTGACCGTCGTTGGCGGATGGGTGTGATACAGCAGCGAAGAGGTTCCGGTGAACCCCTCGTGCCCCATGAGCTCTTCGGCGTAGAGCCCACCATCCGGTTTCCGAAACACAATGTGACGCTTGCGCGGGATCTGTCCCGACGTGTGGTAGATCGGCATCTTCTTCCTCCTACAAGTTCCCTCTCGCCGCCTGCTCCCGCTCGATCGCCTCGAACAGCGCCTTGAAATTTCCCTTGCCGAAGCTCTTGGCGCCCTTGCGCTGGATGATCTCGTAGAACAGCGTCGGCCGGTCCTGCACCGGCTTGCTGAAAATCTGAAGCAGGTAGCCCTCGTCGTCCCGGTCCACCAGGATGCCGAGATCCTTCAGCTGCACGAGCTTTTCGTCGATCCGGCCAACTCGTTCCTGCACCGTGTCGTAGTAGCTCTTGGGCACCTGAAGAAACTCGACCCCGCGATCCCGCAGCGCGGTGACGGTCTGGATGATGTCGTCGGTGGCGATGGCCAGGTGTTGGACTCCGGGCCCGCGGTAAAACTCCAGGTACTCGTCGATCTGCGATTTCTTGCGGCCCTGGGCCGGCTCATTGATGGGGAACTTGATTCGGTCGTTCCCGCTCGCGACCACCTTCGACATGAGCGAGGAGTACTCCGTAGAGATGTCCTTGTCGTCGAACGAGATCAGGTTCCGGAACCCCATCACGTCCTGGTAGAACTTGACCCACGTATTCATGGCGCCGAGCTCGACGTTCCCCACGCAGTGGTCCACATACTGGAGGCCGATGGGAGGCGGGCTGTAGTGTGGCTTGACCGGCTGGAACCCGGGCATGAAGAGCCCCCGGTAATTTCGCCGCTCCACCAGGCTGTGGATGGTATCGCCGTAAGTGTGAATGGCAGCCAGCACCACCTCACCGGCGTCGTCCTTGAGCACGGTGGGCTGCTGCGCTGGGCGGGCGCCCCGTTCCACCGCCACGTCGAAGGCTTCCCGTGCATCATCGACCCAGAGCGCGATATCCCGCACCCCATCGCCATGCTTGGCCACGTGAGCCGCGGCGGGATGGTCCGGGGCGATCGGAGAGGTCAGGATGAGGCGGACCTTGTTCTGCTGGAGGAGATAGGAGGCCCGGTCTCGGGTCCCGGTTTCCGGCCCCCGGTAGGCCACCAGCTGAAAGCCGAAGGCCGTCCGGTAATAGTGGCTCGCCTGCTTGGCATTCCCCACATAAAACTCGACGTAGTCCGTCCCGTTGATTGGGAAGGTATCGGTGACGGTCTCGGCGGCTCGGGCGGTGCCGGTCTGCATGATCCCCCCTGATCGAAGCGCGACAGTGGTGGCCGTTCAGCGTGGCGGCAGTAGGACGGCGCCTAACTAGAAAATAATCATATGGTCGATCAACTGGGCCCGCGCGGGCCCGAATGGTTGCTGCGCAACAGCCACTCTCCTGCCTCTCGAGCGGATCGAACATGCCGCTCAGGGAGGTCAGGATTTCCCCTAGGCCAATCGTCTCACGTCAAAATGGCCCTCGCAAGAGGTAGCACGTCGTGAGGCAGAGCACAAACGCCGCGCTTCGTTTGCCCTAGTCTGTACACCAGGATAGCTTTTCTGTTGACCGGGAGAGACAATGGCAGGGCGGGATGTTGTGGTGGTCGGTGGGTCCGCCGGCAGTATCGAGGTGCTCGCCGATTTCGTTGGTGGTCTGCCGCCGGATTTTCCGGGCTCCATCTTTGTGGTCGTGCATTTCCCTGGCTCGGTAAGGAGCACGCTCCCGCACATTTTGAACAGGTCTGGGCCACTTCCCGCCCACCACCCGCGCGATGGAGAGTCCATCGAGCCGGGTCGGATCTACGTAGCCCCGCCCGACTGCCACCTGCACGTGTCCGACGGTCATGTGCGCCTCACCCGTGGGCCCAAGGAAAACGGTCATCGGCCGGCCCTAGACCCGCTCTTCCGCACGGCCGCTCTCAGCTACGGTCCTCGCGTTGTCGGCGTCGTTCTCTCCGGTAACCTGAACGACGGCACCGCGGGCCTGTTGAGAATCAAGCAGCGGGGTGGTCTGGCCATGGTACAGGATCCTGAAACCGCCCTCTATCAAGGCATGCCCCGCAGCGCCATTGAGCACGTGGCGGTAGATCACGTCCTCCCCGTTCAAGAAATTTCCGCGTTGGTGGCCTACCTGGCCAGCCAGCCCGCGGAATCTCTGGAGGTTAGTGGCATGTCTGAAGAACCCACCTCGGATGCGATCGCCATATCCGACCGGCAGCGACAGCCCGGCCTACCATCTACCATGTCATGTCCGGAGTGCCACGGGGTGCTCTGGGAGATAAACGATGAGGAGCTGGTCCAATTTCGTTGCCGGGTAGGTCACGCCTACAGCGCCGAGGCGCTGCTGGTCCATCAGTCCGAGCAGCTCGAGGCGGCGCTGTGGACGGGGTTGCGCGCGCTCGAAGAGCACTCCGCGCTGGCGCGCCGTCTGGCTGCCAGGGCAGACGGCAGGGGCCATCGTTACAGCGCCTCGTCCTTTACCGAACAGGCGATGGATGCGGAGCACCACGCATCCGTGATCCGTAGCGTCCTGAATTCGGGTATTCGCATCGAAACTGGCGCTGAAGTCGCGGCGGCAGGGGTAGGGTAAGCCATGAACCAGGAAGTAAAAGACTCGGCGGAGGTGGCGCACGCCGCTTCCGAGCAACCGACGGTGGATGATGCTTCACCCGAAACCAGTCCCGAGTGGAATGCCCTGCTCGGTTATCTCCAGGCCGCACGCGGCTTCGACTTCCGTGGCTACAAACCGGCCTCCCTCGCCCGGAGGATCCGAAAGCGGATGGACACGGTCGGGGTAGACGATTTTGCACTGTACCAGGACTATCTCGAGGTTCACCCGGACGAGTTCGCCAGCCTCTTCAACACCGTTCTCATCAACGTCACCAGCTTCTTCCGCGATCCGGCGGCATGGGATACGGTGCGACAGCTCGCTCTACCGCTGATCCTGGCGGCAAAGGCGCCCGGTGAGTCCATCCGGGTCTGGAGCGCGGGGTGCGCGACCGGCGAGGAGGCCTATACCCTCGCCATGGTACTGAGCGAGGAGCTGGGGGAAGAGCAGTTCCGCGAGCGGGTGAAGGTCTACGCCACCGACGTAGACGACGACGCGCTCAACATCGCCCGTCACGCCGCGTTTACCGACCGTCAGATCGAGAGCGTCCCACCCGAGCTGGTGGACAAGTATTTCGAGCGCAGTGACCG
>DASYVW010000100.1:0-5729 GCA_035936675.1 Gemmatimonadales bacterium | reverse complement strand
GTAGCAGCTCATCCGAGAGTCGCTCAGTAAGGAACCGGCGGTTGTGCAGCCCGGTGAGCGCGTCCACAGTGGACAAGTGCTCCAACTCTTCGTTCTGCCGGCGGAGCTGCTCGTTCACGGCGTCGAGCTCCTGGCGTCCATGGCGGAGCCGCTCGACCATATGATTGAAGACCAGGGTCAAGTCGCCCACCTCGCCCTTGGCCGCGGGAAGGTCTACCGCCAGATCGCCATTGGCCACCTCGGCCGCGCCCTTCGTCAGACGCTCGAGCGGGCGGACGATGAGAACACCGAGACGATAGGCGATCGCGCTGACCCCGAGCAGCAACCCGCCCACGATCAGCAGCGTCATGTTCCGGAACCGGAGCACCTGCCAGTACGCCGTGTCGGCCGGGATCTCGGCCAGGATCGCCCACCGGACCCGGGGCACCCGCTTGAGGCTGCCGACCACATCGGTGCCGGCGACGCTCTCGTAGCTGACCACGGTTCCCTCACGAGCCTTCAGCTTGTCCAGCACCTTCTGCTTCAGCTTGCTGCGCATCAGCTCCGACGAGGCGCTCTGCGACCCGGCGATCAGCGAGCCTTCCGTCGTCATGAGATACATCTGGCCTGACGTCCTAGGGGCGAAGGCCTTGAGACCCTCCTCCGCGCCACGCAGGTTGAGCCGGGCCACGAGGGCGCCGACCATTCTGCCATCGGCCCGCTGAACCGGTACCGCTACCAGCAGAATCCCCTTCCCGAGCGACTCGTCCCAGGTGGCGTCGCCGATCAGTTCGTCGCTGGTGCTCAGCTCCCTGGTCCAATCGCCGGGTAACCGGAGTGGATGGACCTGGTTCGCGCTGGTGCCCACCATCCGGCCCTGTGCGTCCACCACGACCAGCTCCTCGTAGTCGGTGAGCCGCTCACGAACGGAGTTGAGGTAGTCGTTGAGCCGGCCGCGATGAGAGGAGCGCTCGGCGCCCCGGACCAGATTTTCGGTGACTTCATACGAGCTGGCAAATACGCGGAGGTCGTACAGGCGCTCCTTGAGCCAGACGTCCATCTCGCGCGCGCTCTGACTGCTCGCACTGAGGAGCTCTTGCGAGATCTTCTCCTCCAGCGCCTTCCGGTTCTGCGAATACGAGACCCAGGCGGTAATCCCAGTCGGGATCAGCGTGACGAGGATGGCGAATACGAGGATCTTGCTCCGGACTGTGTCCAGACGCAGGATGCGGCGATTGGAGATGATGTGCGTGATGCTGCTCAACCACACCCCCGAGGGACGGACAACGGCTTTGCCAGAAACGAGATAGTACGGGTCGATTGGGCGACAGGAGCAGGTACCAGGCCATAGACTCAAACTCAAATCCTATATGGCGATAGCACCACGCCGGGTGGCCTAGTGTCTGGCAGATTCCATGACTTCCACTGGTTCTGAGCCGCCGAACCTCCTACCTTCTTGACACCCCCCGACTTCGAACCACGAGCACCCGCATGCCAATGCGTGGAATATCCGTGGCGCTGCTGCTCAGCACCGCGACGGCGGCCGCCGCTCAATCCGCAGGTAGCTTCGAGGTCAACGGCTTCGGCCGATATACCCGGTTCGACGACACGCTCCGGATTCAGGAGGAGGCCGGCGGAGGCGGCTCATTGGCCTTCTTCCCATTGAAAAACGTTGCGGTCGAGGGCGAGGGCGCCTACACCAGGACCCACAGCAACGTCACCGGCCTGCCAGTCTCCAACATCCCCCTTCGCGCCCGACTCACCTATCACATTCCGATTGGCGGTTACTCGTCTTCCGTGCGGCTTGGCGTCGGCTACGTCCGGAACCTCTACCGCAAGAGCGTGAAGTTCGACGACAACGGGTTCACCGGAATATTCGGCGTCCGGGTTGGCTTCACTCAAAGTCTGGGATTCCGGCTGGATGGCACCGCTGACTACGTGCGGAGCCCCGAGGCGGGGCGAGCGGATAACTACGTCAACTGGGGCATGCAAGCCGGCCTGAGTCTGCTATTCAGAAATTCATCGGACGGAGACAAGGATGGGGTCGCGAACAAGGCCGACCGCTGTCCCGGCACCCCGCGCGGGAAAACGGTGGATGCATCGGGCTGTGCTGCCAGCCAGCTCGATGCCGACCGCGACCGGGTGAACGACGAGCTGGATCGATGCCCGAACACCCCCGCCGGTGAACCGGTGGACACCAGTGGGTGCTCGGCCGGCCAGAAGGATGCCGATCAGGACGGTATCGGCGATACCGCCGACCGCTGTCCCGGAACACCTGCCGGAGAGCGGGCGGATGCGGAGGGCTGCTCACCCAGTCAGAAGGACGACGACAAGGACGGCGTGATGAACGCTGGGGATCGTTGCCCCGACACGCCGGCGGGCCAACCGGTCGACAGCACTGGCTGCGTCCCGGTGCCGGCGGACCAGGACAAGGACGGCGTTCCCGACCGGGTTGATCAGTGCCCCGCCTCGCCTGCGGGTGCGCCGGTGACTCCGAGCGGCTGCCCGGTCCGGCGCGACTCAGATGCCGACGGTGTTCACGATGGTCTCGATCTATGCCCAAACACGCCCAAGGGCGAGACGGTGAATGTGAACGGCTGCACGATACTGTTCCAGAAGCAGGCTCGCACGGTCATCCTGCGGGGTGTGACCTTCCAGACTGGCAAGGCGATATTGACGCCGGAAGCGAGGGATGTCCTGAGGGACATTGCGGCTCAGCTGGTAGAGAACCCGCAGTACCGGGTTCAGATATCGGGCCACACCGATAACACCGGGCGGCGAACGACAAATCTGCGCTTGTCCATTGCCCGAGCGCGCACCGTAGAGACTTTCCTGGAGGCGAACGGAGTCCCCCGGGCCCAAGTGACGTCCAAGGGATTCGGACCCGATGTTCCGGTCGCGTCAAACAAGACCGCGGCGGGCCGGGCGAAGAATCGACGAGTCGAGCTGGTACGGACCAACTAGCCCCCACGCTTTCACTCCAAACTCAAAGCCCCCGATCAAATGTCGGGGGCTTTGAGTTTCAGGATGGCATCGGAAAGGTCAACCCAGCTACCGTTTGAGGTCACCACTCGTGATCGAAGGCCAGGCGCCGCCTAGCGCC
The DNA here is from genome assembly GCA_035936675.1 of Gemmatimonadales bacterium. Classification (GTDB taxonomy): domain Bacteria; phylum Gemmatimonadota; class Gemmatimonadetes; order Gemmatimonadales; family GWC2-71-9; genus CAVVWJ01. The sequence continues at coordinate 2,647 of DASYVW010000100.1, read as the reverse complement.
TTGTACAGCGCAGCATAGGCGGTGGCTGCCTCGGTCCGTCCTTGCGCCAACTGAATTTGCGCCTCGAGTTGGGTGCGCTCGGCGTCGAGCACCTGCAGAAAATCGGCCACACCGCCGGAGAATCGAAGACGGGCCAGCTCCGCCGCTCGCTCGCTGGCCGACGCAGCATCCTGAATCCGCTCCACTCGGCTTCGGGAGGTCCGGTAACGGACCAGCGATGACTCCACCTCCTGCAAGGCGAGGAGCACCGTCTGGGAGTACTGCGCCTGCGCCTCCGCCTCACGAGCCCGCGTAACGTCCACTCGAGCCTTCACCCTGCCAAGATTGAGCGCCGGCCAGGAAAGAATTGGGCCGACTGCGTAGCGGAAGGTTCCCCGGTCGCCCAGCGCATCAAAAGACGAGGCCGTGTAGCCGGCGCTCCCTCCCAGACTGATACGAGGCAGATAATCCGCCTTGGCCGATCCAACCAGGGCCCTCTCCACGGCCAGCTGACGTTCGGCCGCGGCGACGTCGGGTCTCCTCCGGACCACCGAATCGGGGCTCGTCACCGATACCGTCGCCGGCAACGCAGGGAGCGGAGCTATCGGATCCAGCTCAGCAGCAACGGTGGCCGGCGGGCGCCCCACGAGCACACCGATCTGGTACTGCGCCTGGCGCACCTGCGATTCCAGCACCGGGATGGAAGCCAGCGTGAAGCTGAGCTGCGCCTGCGCCCGTTCGGTGTCGAAGGCTGTGCCCCGGCCGGCATCGAGCCGCTGGCGCGTCACCAGCAGAGTACGGCGCTGGTTCTCGGCATTCTGCTGAGCCACTGTGAGCTGCTCCTGGGCACCCCGAAGCTCGAAGTAGGCCCGAGCCAGCTCGGCGGTCAGCGACACCTGGATGTCGCGGAGATCCTCCCGGGTCACCGCCACGAACGCGCCCTGCGCCTGAACGTTGCGCCGGACCCGTCCGAACAGATCCAGCTCCCACGATGCATCAAAGCCGCCGTCCCAGATATCCTGGTCGGGAAAGGCCCCGGTGCCGCCGATCGGCGGAAAGGACGCCCCCGAGAGTCGTTGCCGGGTGTAGCCCGCGCCGAAGGTCACCGTCGGTGCCAGATCAAAGGCCGCTTCGGTACGTACCGAGCGGGCGCCGCGTACCCGAGCCTCCGCCGCGCGGACATCGAAGTTCGCACGAACCACTTCCTTCATGAGGCGAGCCAGCGTTGTGTCGCCCACGTCTGGCCAGGATGCGGTCTCGGCGACAGCGGACTGGCTGTCCGGGACCTCGATGATGGTATCCCGGGTTTCCCGGAAGGCAGCAGGGACCGAGACCTCGGGCGGGCGGTAGCCCGGAGCCGACGCGCACCCGGCTAACGCGGCGGACAGAAGGAACACTGCCTTATACATGTTTCGATTCCTCGTCATGGGCCGGCTCCAACGCGAACTGCCGCGCCGCGGCGGGCCGCCGTTCGACCAGCGACTGAAGCACCACGTAGAACACCGGCGTCAGCACCAGCCCGAAGAAGGTGACGCCGAGCATTCCGGAGAAAACCGCCACGCCCATGGCATGGCGCATCTCCGCCCCCGCGCCGCTGGAGAACACCAGGGGGAGAACGCCCATGATGAAGGCAAAGGATGTCATCAGGATCGGACGCAGCCGGATGCGGCAAGCCTCCAGCGCCGCTTCCACCCGCGATTTGCCTTGAAGATGCAGCTCGCGGGCAAACTCGACGATCAGGATCGCGTTCTTACAGGCCAGACCGATGAGCACCAGGAAGCCGATCTGGGTGAAGATGTTGTTGTCGCCCTTGGTGAGCCACACGCCGCCGATGGCGCACAGCAGGGACATCGGCACGATGAGGATGACCGCGAGCGGCAGCGACCAGCTCTCGTACTGCGCCGCGAGCACGAGGAAAACGAGCAGGACGCACAGTGGGAAGATGAACACCGCCGTATTGCCGGACAGCTTCTGCTGATAGGTCAGGTCGGTCCACTCGTAGCCGATCCCGTTCGGCAGCACGTCGCGCATGATGCCTTCGATCGCCTCCTGCGCCTGACCGGAGCTGTAGCCTGGTGCCGGGCCGCCGTTGATGTCGGCCGACGGATACCCATTGTACCGGAGGCCCTGATCGGGGCCGTGCGACTGCTTCACCGTGATCACCGAGCCAAGCGGCACCATCGCGCCCTGCGCATTCCGCACCTTGAGCTGCGCGATGTTGTCGGCCGTGGCCCGGAACTGCGCGTCCGCCTGCACCTTCACCTGGTAGGTGCGGCCGAACTTGTTGAAGTCGTTCACGTACACCGACCCGAGATACGTCTGCATGGTCTGGAACAAGTCGGTGAGAACGATCCCCTCGCGCTTCACCTTCTCCCGATCCACCTCGACATCGAGCTGCGGCACGTTGATGCGATAACCGCTGAAGAGTCCCGCCAGCTGGGGCGTCTGATAGGCGCGCCCGAGGATTGCCTGGGTGGCGTCGTTGAGCGCGGCCTCACCCAGGCCGGCGCGGTCTTCCAGCTCCAGCTTGAAGCCGCCCACCGTGCCGAGGCCGTTGACGGGCGGCGGCGGGAAGACGGCGACGAAGGCGTCCTGGATGCCTGCGAACTTGGCATTGAGCGCCCCCGCGATGTTCAGGCCGTACTCGGCCTTCCCATGCCGCTCGTCG
>DASYVW010000099.1:0-3059 GCA_035936675.1 Gemmatimonadales bacterium | reverse complement strand
GCCTTCGTCGTGCTCGCCATGGTTTATGCGGTAGGTCATCTCTCGGGCGCCCACATCAATCCTGCGGTGCCTTCTGGTCGGTGAGGCGATTCCCGACTAGCGAGGTCGTCCCGTACGTGGCGGCCCAATGCGCCGGCGCCGTCGCCGCCTCTCTGCTCTCCCGCTGGGCGCTCGGAGCCGTCGGTTCAGTCGGGGCGACCCTACCCACACTTCCACTCCCGGCAGCGTTTGGCGTCGAATGGCTCCTCTCATTCGTCCTGATGTTCGTCATCATGGCCGTAGCGACAGATCGGCGAGTCGCCGACGGTTTTGCAGCGATCGCGGTGGGGCTCACGGTGGGGTTTTGCGCCATGGTAGGTGGACCGCTCACCGGCGCCAGCATGAACCCGGCACGGTCGCTGGGTCCCGCAGTGGCAGGGGGATCCTGGCACGGTCACTGGCTCTATTGGATTGCCCCCATTACGGCAATGATGGCCGCTGCACGAGTCTACGACGGGCTCCGCCACGTCGAGCCTCCGCGAGGAGTGGCCGACGCAGCGCCGCTCGGCGTGCAAGGGCCGATTAAGGCTTGATCAGTTCAAGCCGCATCGCGACCCTGCTCCTGGGCACGCCGGATCTCGCCGCTCAAGGCGGGGCCACCAACGACGGTTGTCTCGGTGAGGTTTATCGGCCCCTGTTCACGAGAAGTTCGACGCCGAGCTCCGCCTCAAGGACGAGGGCACGCGCAAAGTGCTCGGCGATCTCTTGGAGCGGTTCAGCCGGTGGATCGGGCGGGAGCGTGCGGCGGCGGCGGAGCGGGAGCTTCTCGGACCCTGAACCGATGACCTAGCGGAAATCCGGGCGAGGAGCAGGGGCCATCCCGATACCCGGTCCCCGGCCACGACCACGACACCCGCCTCCACCGTGTGCCACCATGGTGCGGCCTTGTGTTGCGGGGAGCTCATCAGTCCCGTCCGAGCCGGTCGAGGGGGTATTGCTCACCGGAATGACCGTGACGGTCTTCCCTGGCAAGAGCTCCCGATCGTTGGCCGAGGCCGCTGCCGTGCTGGCGGGCTGGGCTACCGGCTCGGGGACCGCGAGGACGGGCGCAGAGCCTGCCCCGAGCGCAGCGACGGGAACGGTCACCGACGCGAAGCTCACTTTGGGCTCAAGGGGACGGGAGCTGAAAGCCGGATGAACGGTTTGGTGCTGGACCCGAAGCTGGTGTGTTTCCACCGGGGAGGCGATCTCCACCGCAGGGGTCTGTGGCACCAGTGTGAGATCGCGCTGCGGAACAGAGCGTGCCGCTTGCTCCCTTCCTACGGATCCGCACCCGGCGGCGACTGCCACCAAAGCCGTGAGCGGGAACAGAAACTTGGCACGCATGAATCCTCCAGGGGTGGAACGCCGACTTTTCCAATATAGGACGACGAGGCGGACCTCGCTCACACTCCGGCTGCCGTTGCAATCCGGGACGGGCAATCGTTGCTCGGCCCGCCGCGCGCCTGCCCGCCCGTCATCTACGCCGGCTGATCGGCCGGGAGCGGAATCTGATCCTTGTGCTCCGCCAGCCACCCCTCGAAGCTCTGCAGCTCCGGATTCAGCGTTCGGGTGAACCCCAGGTCTCGCGCGCCACGAAAATATTCATTGAAGTCGCGCTTGAACTGGAACATGTTGCCCAGATCATCCGCGCCGGGGAAGCCGAAGCTGCGATAGACCTCGGGCGGCACTGAGTTGTATCGCACCTCCTGCCCCAAGGCCCGGGTCAGGGCGCCGGCCATCTCGGCACCGGTGAGGTGCTCACCGGCGATCCCCACCGTCTTGTTGATGAACTCCCGCCCCCGCTTGAAGATGCCGTAGGCGGCCTTGCCGATGTCCTCCACCCCGATGCTGGGCAGCTTCTTGTCGTCCATCGGGAAGGTGATCGCGAGGGTGCCATCCGCCCCCCGCTGGGGACCCGCACCGAAATAGATCAGGTTCTCCCAGTAGAACGCGGTCAGAAGGAATGTGGTCGGCACGCCGTGGTCGCGGAAGAACTGATCCGCCTCGCCCTTGCCGTCGAAGTGCGGGACCTTGTACTTGCCCTGGAGCGTCGGCATTCGGTCGTCCTCGAGCGGCACCCATTTGCGGGTGTCTTCCAGCGTGGACCAGATCACGTGCTGCAGGCCGGCGGCCTTGGCCGCCTTCGCCATGTTGCGGGCCTGAGTGATCTCCCGCTCGGCCGAGAAGTGCTCCCAGAAGTTGGTGACACAGAAGGCACCATAGGCCCCGGCGAACGCCGGACCGAGGGTCTCGGGTTTATCGGTATCGCCGGCGACGACCTCGACTCCGGCTGCCCGAAGCGCCTGGGCCTTCTCGCCGTTGGGGTTCCGGGTGATGGCGCGGGCCGCAAACGAGCCGCTCTTATCCGCCTGGATGGCGCGAACCATCCCTCCACCCTGCGCACCCGTGGCCCCAACGACCGCAATGACCTTCCTGTCTGGCATGTGAATCTCCATTCCTCTTAAAGGGCTTCGGAGTAGCGGAAGCGCTCCAGTGACACCGTATGCTGTCCCTGCCGATCCTGCCTCACGCAGTACTGGGTGGGATAGTAACCGGCCTGCCGGAATGCCTTCGGCTGAGCCTACCACATGGGGAGCTCCTTGTGTCGAGGGTATCCGTTGCGACAGATATCATCCCACAAAGATCAGGGGTACGGCCGAATGCCGGCCCTTACCTCGTTCAAGAGCGTATCCAGGGTTCTGAGCTGTTGCGGCTTCAACCCCGCCATCGCGGCTTCGGTGGATTCGCCGGCCGGTCCATCGAGGCGTGACAGCAGCACCTGGCCCGCCGCGGTGATCTCGACCAGAACGACCCGACGATCGTCGCTGTCCCGCTCCCGCCGGGCCAGCCCCTGCTTGATTAGACGATCCACCAACCGGGTGACGTCGGGATCCCGGGTGACCATGCGATCCGCGATCTCGCTGATCCTGGCCGCCTTGGGACGGGCGCCCCGCAGGATCCGAAGGATGTTGTACTGGCTGGGCGAGATCCCTTCGGCCCGCTTCAGATACTGCGCCCAGCTTTCCTCGACGACCCGG
>DASYVW010000098.1:0-5447 GCA_035936675.1 Gemmatimonadales bacterium | reverse complement strand
TGGCCCAGAGCGCGATGGGCCCACCGATGCCGAGCTCGCCGGAGAAGACGATGGCGACGCCGAGTACGCCCAGCACCACGCCGACTGCCTTCCGCAAGGTGAGGGGCTCGCTCTGGAGATAGCGGTGGGCAAGCGGCAGGCCGAATAGCGGCACCGTAGCGCTCAGGAGTGCGGCCAGTCCCGACGATATGTACTGCTCCCCCCAGAAGACGAGTGCGTAGTTCACCGTGATACTGAGCAGGCCGGTGTACCCGAGCAGGACCCACTCGCGCCTGGACCGGGGAAGGCTCGCGTGGCTAAGCCAGATGATGGCGAACAGCACCGCACCAGCCAGGGCGAACCGGATCCCGGCAAAGGTGATCGGCGGAAGGTCGCGGAGGCCGAGCTTGATGGCCAGCCAGGTCGAGCCCCAGATGCCACAGAGCGTGACCCAGACCAACCCGGCGAGCCGGCCGCTGACTCGATGGGGAGATGGTGTACTCACGCTAACGAATCTCGCGCAGGCGTCTCAGCTCCGGCACCTTGACCGCCGTCGTCGCGACGACTCCGAGCGTGGCGAGCCCGCCGAGAACCACCGATGGCACCGTGCCGAGCAGCTTGGCTGCCGTTCCCGATTCAAAGGCGCCGATCTCGTTCGAGCTGCCGATGAAGATCGCGTTCACCGCGGCAACCCGTCCCAGCAGATGATCGGGTGTGAGCACCTGAAGCAACGTGGATCGCACCACCACGCTGACCGTGTCGGCCATACCACTCACGGCCAGCAGTGCGATCGACAGCAGGAAGTTGCGCGACAGGCCGAAGCCGATCATCGAGAGGCCGAACAATGTCACACTGACCAGCAGCGTCCGGCCAGCCCGCCGAAGCGGGGGCCGGTGAGCCATCGCCAGCGAGATCAGCACCGCTCCAACCGCGGGCGCCGCCCTCAGGACACCGAGCCCCTCCGGGCCCACGAACAGAATCTCCGCCGCAAACACCGGCAGCAGCGCCACCGCGCCGCCGAACAGGACCGAGAACAGATCCAGGGTCAGTGCTCCCAGGATCACGGGCTGGCTGCGAACGAAGCGGATGCCAGTCGCCAGGCTCTCGGCGAAGGATTCACTGGAGGGCGGGCCGGCCCGAGACGGCTGCCGAATCCTCGCGAGCGAGGCGACCCCTACCATCATGAGTGCGGCATCCAAGCCGTACGCGGCCCGTGCGCTGCCGAAGCCATAGACCAGGCCGCCGATGGCCGGACCTACTACCTCGGCAAGCTGCCAGGTCGAGCTGCGCCAGGTGACCGCGTTGGGATAGAGCGCGCGCGGAACCAGCTCAGCGCCCAGAGCAGAGCGGGCTGGCTGGAGAAAGCTCCGGGCCACGCCGCTGATGAAGATGACCGCGTAGATCGGCCAGACCCGACCCACGGCGATGATGCCGGGCCGGAGCGTGAACGACAGGAGTGCCAGCGAGCAGAGGAGGAGAGCCGCCAGGGACATCAGTGAGATCCGCAGGCGGCTCGCCCGGTCCGCGACATGCCCCGCGAACAGGGCGAGCCCGATGAACGGAACGGCCTCCGCCAGGCCGATGAGCCCAAGCGACAGCGGATCGTGAGTGAGCTCGTAGATCTGCCAGGCGACCACGACCGCCTGGATCTGGGTGGCCACAGTCATCGCCAGGAGACTGCTGATGAACCAACGAAAGTTGCCGATGCGAAGCGAAGCGTACGGATCGTGGCGAATGGGCGGGGTCATCGGCGGCGGAAAGTAACCGCGGCAGGCGCGGCCCGCTAATGCAGCGCGCTGCGTTTTGCCGTCAGCCCTTGAGTTTTGCCGGAGCCGGAGTGGGGTGCTCCCGCCAAATCGTGAACGTAAGTCCTTGTCGTCCAACACATCAGGCATCTTGCACGTCGCGGCCCGTTTTGTGCAAAACGGCAAGCGGACTCCTATTCACTTTTCCGCACTTAATCACTGGCAGGCATGAAGCGGCTGATCCTCTGGACCAACCTGCTGGCCATTGCCGCGTGTTCGCGCGCAATTCCGTCAGCCCCAAATGGCATAGCACCAGTCTCCGCGATTCCGGGCATTCCCCTGTCGGACCCTTCTGGTTCTCGACAGGACGCGACCGCGGATGCTGCCGTCAACGACCTCGCCGATGCCGCTCCTGATTCGCGGATAGTACCGGCGTTCGATGGCGAGAAAATCAGCTGGGACATCGACGTGCGCACCTTCGCGGACCATCCGCGGGTCCAGTACTACCTCAACTACTTCCAGGGCCCGTCCCGCGCCGGCATGACGGTCTTTCTGACCCGTGGCGCACGCTACGAGCCGATGATCCGCCGGGTCTTCGAGGCGGAGGGCTTGCCGGGAGACCTGGGCTACCTCGCGTTGATCGAGAGCGGTTATTCGAACGATGCGGTCAGCCGGTCCTACGCAGTCGGCATGTGGCAGTTCATGAAGGGCACGGGGCGGGGCTACGGGCTCAGGATCGACACCTGGGTCGATGAGCGTCGCGATCCGGTGAAGGCCACCGATGCGGCGGCCCGGCACCTACACCATCTGCGCGACCGATTCGGCTCGCTGTACCTCGCGGCTGCCGCCTACAACGCAGGGGCCGGCAAGGTCTCGCGTGGTCTGGGCAAGCTCGAGTGGGTGGCTCCGGCAGATACGCTGATGGAGCCCGACACCCTGATTCAGACCGACGTTCCCGACTCCGTCCGGACCGCCGAGGACTCTACCCTCGAGGCCGATGCGCTCGATCCGGAGCCGGTGGTGGACAACACCGACATCACCAGCGACGCGGCGTTCTTCCGGCTGGCGGGAACCGATCTGCTGAGGGCCGAGACCCAGGACTACGTCCCCAAGCTGATCGCCGCAGCAGTGGTGGCCAAGCAGCCCGGGCGATTCGGCATCGACCTTCCGGCGGCTGCTCCGTTCGCCTACGACTCGATCGTGGTCACCTCAGCCACCGGGCTCGACATTGTGGCACGACTGGCGGACGTGAGCGCGGCCGAGATCCGGGAGCTCAACCCCCAGTATCTCCGGTTCGCTACCCCGCCCCGCTCCACCTCTGTCATCCGGCTGCCGTCCGGAACCGAATCGATGGTGGCTGATGGTTACGCGAAGTTGTCGCCCAAGGCCCGGGTGCACTTCATGAGTCACGTGGTGCGCGGGGGCGAACGACTGACCAGGATCGCGGCCAGCTACCACCTGCCCGTGAGCGAGATCCGCGCGGCCAATCCGAAGATCAGGGGCTCCCGTCTGAAAGCCGGCTCGCGGCTGACCATTCCGGTCGTTGCGATTCCGTCGGCGCTAGCCATCCGTGCCGTTACCGGGTCTGCCTTCGGGCGGCACTCGGCCCGGGTCGCCACCCATCGCGTGCGCTCGGGTGAGACCCTGATCGGGATCGCCCGCCGGTACCGCGTCTCCCTCCGTGCCTTGCGTCGAGTCAACGCCATTTCCACCGAGTACACGCTGCGCGCCGGCAAGCGGCTGCGGATCCCCAGCTAATGCAACCCTCCACCTCAGCTAGCGGAAAGAACACCGTGTCGGTCGAACCCAGCGCAGTTCCTGCCACCCAGGTTGCCCCGAATCCGGCCGCCGATTTCGGTCGGGCCGCAATGGCGATCCTCGCCGCCATGGTGCTTCTCATTGTGGCGCTGACGGGCATCCTGGTCGAGACCACCTGGCACAGTCCGGCCGGCGACGTAGAGGTTCTGCCGCCCTCGGCCGATCCGGGGAGCTTCGCGCGGCGTTGAAGTTGAGCGCCACCTCCAGCCTGAGTCCGGCTGTCGCAGTATTCCTTGCGGCGGCCGCTGTCTTTATCCTGGGGTCGACGGGTGCACGGACGGAGGGCTATGCGCCAACCGCGGGTGCGGTCTCCTTCGACACCTTGCGCACCAAGTCCAGGGAGTCCGCCGCCCGCTCCCGCCACTCCCGCCTGGCAACTGACGCTGTCATCCCCGGCTATCTCTCGGCTCGTGGACTTCCCCCAGTACAGGGCGGCGTCACTCTGGCGGATAGCGGACTGGTCTTCAGTTCTGCGGAAGGCGCCGTCACCAGGTTCCCCCTGGTCGGCCCGGTCCGGCAGCGAGGGGGACACCAGTGGCGTCCGTACACCGTCTCGCTTGCTTATATGGAAGAGGGCGGCGGCCGGCCGATCTACCTCTTTCGCATCGATGCGGGCGTATTCGAGACCGACACGCCGGGCGCCCTGCTCGATCTTGCGACGCACCCGGAGTGGCTCGATAGTCTGGGCCCCACCGAGTGGATGGAGGAGCAGCCTCTGGTGAATGGCGCCGACTCGACTGCCGTATGGGGCACGGCGCGGGAGATCGCGAGCAGCGCCTTTGCCGACTCCCTCTACGCGCTGTTCGGCCGGCCCCGTGCCCCAGTCGGCTTGATCGGACGTCGCGGGCGTATGGCTGGCCGCCTGGGTGAGTACATCGCATCGCGAGACTCGCTCGCGCTTGACCCGGGACGTATGAGTGGCAAGGCACAGCTTCGCCACGCCATGGCCCATGAGCTGGGACACCGGTGGCAGGCTCGGGCTCCGGGCCAGCTGGCGATGCTGTGGCAGGGCGTGACGCCGATCCGCGACCCCAAGCGCTATGGCTATGGCGACGAGTCGGAGCACCAGGCCGAGGCGATCGCGTTCGCCATCAATTTCCTCGAGACCACCGCGGCCGCCCACGATTCGGCGAGCAACGCCCTGACGTTGCTCGACCACTACGAGCTCCTCGTTCCCGGGACCCGGACCATGGTCCGGTACCTCTCGCTCCAGCCACTCTACCGGAATCACCCTCTCCGCTCACTCCTGACAACCGGACGGTAAGCAGCCTCGTCGAGAGCAGGTGTGATGTCGGCACGCCCCGGTGTGTGGCCGGGCGCACTGCGGCTTTGGGGCAGGAAGTGAATGCTCTCTCTGGTGCCTTACTCAGGAGAGCCCGGTGACCGTCATGCTTCGATGCCTCGGCTGCGGATTCAGTTTCACCGTGACCTATCCCAAGGCCGGACAGGTGGAGGCTAACACCATACCTGTCGCCTGCGGCCACTGCCGCGGAACCCGCTGGTCCTCACACGCCGAGTAAAAACAGGCCGGGCAGAAGCCGAACCTCTGCCCGGCTCTTCGCGGTACTCTCTCATTCTTATTTTTGCGGCGCGAGGTTGCTGCTGAACGCGTCGACCATGATTTTCCACTTCCCGTCGACTTTCTTCAGGACGTTCAGGAACTTCCCTTCGTCCTTGATGGTGTGGCCTTTGGCGTCAACGTACGACACTGAATACTTTCCGGTGTCGTAGGCCATCGTGCCGTCATCAGAAAACCTGATCGTTTCTGACTCCCCGGTCATGGCCAGGTGCGGGACTTTCAGGAAATCCTGATTGTACTTCAGTATCGCATCGTGCCCTACGAGAAGCGGTGAATTCGCGGGCATCGATACGGCGTCGTTGGAATACAGCGCAGCAATTGCGTTC
>DASYVW010000097.1:0-1703 GCA_035936675.1 Gemmatimonadales bacterium | reverse complement strand
CCACCCCGGCTAGGCACCACCCGGCGGCCCCGCATGGGCAGTTCGGCCCGGTGCCCGGGCCTTTACCGTCCGGAGCACGATCACTCGGTCCGGCTCACCCGCGCCGCCGCTCGGCAAGGTCAGCCTGAGGCCGACCGACGTCTGCTCGAAGTCCAACGCGGCCCCGCTGCCGAGCATGGTCGCTCGGGTGACGCGCACCCCGACAACCGGGATGGCAAGGAGGCGATCCCGCCAGTCCAGCACGTGCACGAACACCGTATCGCCGCGCTGGGTGGTGACACCCCACGAGCGGGGCGAGACGGGACCGCCGTGTGTGTTGTAGATCGAGGTGCCGTAGGTCTGCAACCACTGTCCCACTTCGCGTAGGTGCTGAGCCGCTTCAGGCTGAATAGTGCCGTCCGGGCGCGGGCCGATGTTGAGGAGCAGGTTCGCGTTGCTCCCCGCGGCACGCACCAGGTACCCGATGAGCGCCGGGGTCGTTTTCCAGCCGCTGTCGGTGATGTTGAAGCCCCACGACTTGTTCATGGTGAGCGACATCTCGAGCGGCAACGTACCGATGGTGGTGGTGTTGAAGCCTGCCGTGTTGGCGCCGGGTAGATCCTGCTCGAACGTCTGCACATCCTCACCCGGGAGTGGTGCGCCGTGATGGTTGGGCACGATGAGTGCCGCCGGCATGAGTCGGTGAATCAGGCCGTACGTATCGGCGAGGTGCCAGTCGGCGTCGGGTTTGTCCCACATGCCATCGAACCAGATGCCGCCGATCGGCCCGTAGTGAGTGAGCAGCTCAGTGAGCTGCTGATTCATGAAGGCGATGTAGCGGGTCCAGTCGCCACTGTCCGGTCGGCCCGACGCCTTGCCGGTCCTTCCCCGCGGAAAGTAGTCGGGATGGTGCCAGTCCAGCTGCGAGTAGTAGAAGAAGAGTTTGATCCCCTGCCGCTGACATTCCTCCGCCAGCTCCTTGAGAGGATCGCGCTTGAAAGGAGTCCCGTCGACGATGTTGTAGGTCGTGGCCTTGGTCGCAAACATCGAGAAGCCGTCGTGGTGGCGCGAGGTGATGGTGATGTATCGCGCTCCGGCGGCCTTGGCGAGCGACACCCATTCGTGCGCATCGAACTTGACTGGATTGAACTCCGAGGCCAGCCACTCGTAGGCCGCCGCCGGAATCTCTCTGTTCTGCATGACCCATTCGCCGGCGCCGAGCTGGGAATAAACGCCCCAGTGGATGAACACGCCGAACCCGGCTTGCCGGAACCATTCGCGCGCGGCGAGGCGCTCGGCGGGCACGGCCGGTGCTTGCGGTCTTGCGATCCGGAGTGGCGCCAGGAGCAAGACAACAGTGACTGCCACGTGACGCACCGGTATGCTCCAGCCGCCTCGGGTTCTTTCAGAGATCAATCCCATGTGATTCCCTGAGCGGGGCAGTGCGTTCTTAATCATGGGCCTGGGTAGAGTTGAACTACTGACCTCACGCTTATCAGGCAGCTTCATACGAACATGAATTGGGCTCAGAAGTTCCTACTCGCCTGCCTTTCACGAACATCCTGCTCAGCATGCCGCGCATTTGAGAACATCTTGCGCACTTCCGCGAACATTTTGCGCATACGAATGGACACCACAACGGACACCAGGGCGCGATTCACAAACAGGAGTTCCGTTTACTTTCGTGGCTTCGGCCTGAGCTCCGCAAACCAGGTTTTTCAACG
>DASYVW010000096.1:0-5089 GCA_035936675.1 Gemmatimonadales bacterium | reverse complement strand
TCGGATCGAGGTCGAAAGCGAGAGCGGACGGGGGACCATCATCACCGTTCAGCTACCTGACTGAGCGGTGCTAGCGGATGGTTCCCTGCGCCCGCTCGGCGGCAGCCACCGCCAACAAATTCTCCTGCGTCCCACCCCCGCGCAGCAGCCGCACGGCCGCCTGCATCTGGCGGTCGGACAGTGACCGGCGCCTGACTTCGACCGCCGGGCCGAATACCGCGCGGGTGATCTCATAGCCGAGCTGGTCGTCCACGTAGCTGGACGCGTTGTCGTAAATGGGGCGGGGTAATTCCAGCCCGACCTGCTCGAGCCGATCATACACCTGGTTGCGCATCTGTTCGGTGACCCGGAACAGCTCAGACTTGGGCGGAGAGGTCCGTTGGACCTCGGCAGCATAATCGGAGAGGACCGACCGGAAGAGATTCAGATCCTCGCCCAGCGCCGCGAGCAGTGACCGCTCGGCATCGGAGCGGGGGACGCCGCGCACGGCAAGATCCGGCAGGATCCCGCTGGCGTCCGGAATCGGACGGCCGGAGTTGGAATGGAAGATTCTGGGCGCCAGGGCAGGGATGCGGTTTCCCATCGCACCTTCATCATCAGTCCGGGGCCGCTGAACCGAGCGCCCGCTGGGAGTGAACCAGCGCGCCGTGGTCAGCTTGAGCGCGACCTCGTCGCCGAGGGGATAGGTGGTTTGCAGTACACCCTTCCCGAAGCTGGGTGTGCCGATGATGACGGCCCGGTCGTGATCCTGGAGGGCCCCGGCCAGGAGCTCGGCCGAGCTGGCAGTGCCATGATTCACCAGCAACGCAACCCGCAGCTCGTTCCAATTGCCTGATGGGCCGGCGAGATAGACCTTGGAATGATCGGGAGAGCGTCCCCGCGAGATCGCCACCGTGTCGCCGGGGTTCAGGAACAGGCTGGCGATGCGCACCCCTTCATTGATGAGACCGCCCGGGTCGCCCCGGAGATCCAGCACCAGCGACGTCATTCCATCCGAGATAAGACGGTCCACCGCCTGACTGAGCTCGGCAGCCGCGCCATCGCTGATCCGGCGGAGCTCGACATACCCGACCCCGGCCCCAAGCAGAACACCCTGGGAGGTGGCAGGCACGTGGACGACCGTGCGGGTAAGCCGGCGCACGATTGGGAGCGTGGATCCGCGCGGGCGCACCACCAGGGTGACGAACGCCCCGCTGCCTCCGGTGAGTGCCTCCTCCAGCCGCCGGGCAGACCAGCCGCGGGTGCTCTTGCCGTCTATGCTCAGCACCTCATCGCCTGGCGCAATGGCGGAGCGTCCGCTGCCGAGCTCTGGATTCCAGCCCACATCCACCTCGGACCCGGACATCTGGCGCTGGTACTGCCGGTAACTCTCCCGGGACAGGAGCTCTGCGTAGGGGTCGCGGAGTGATCCTACCAGCGATTTGGCCGCTGTCTGGTAGAGGTCACCTTCGGCCATGGAGTCGATGTAGTGGTTGTGGATCGAAGCGACGACGTTCTCGAACAGGCGGGCCTGCTGGTAGACGCTGCCCTCCGGGGCGGCTTTGCGCCGGAGCAGCCAGCCTCCGCTGATCACGGCAAGGCCAACGATTGCCACCAACCCGCACCAGCGGGCCCGAGTAGAGGGTCCCATCATGTCGAGATTCTCCCGCGAAATGCCTGAAGCCCTGCCGGATGCATCCCCAAGGAAAAGGCGAATGCGGTGCTAACCGCTGCTAACCCACCCAAATCAGCAAAATGGGGGCCGGACGGGGCTTATTGACCCCGCGGATTCCCCGGGTCTACGGTCAGCGTCGAGTCCCGCCAGACCGCGGCCGAGGCCAGGTGACAGGCATCGACGAACAGCTTGGACGGATGGGTCCCGCGCTGGAGCAATGCGTGGAGCATCTCGTGCCGGACCAGCCACTCCTCACCCAGGGCACTGGCGGGGAGATAAACCCGATTCCCTTCGCGGACCCACCAGGCGTGGGCCATCTCTCCCGCAAGCTCGATGGCTCCGGACGGCGCGTCCACGGCGTAGAAGCTTACGTCGGTCATCTTGCCTTGGTGGCCGGAGCAGACGACGGTCTTGTCCCACCATTCCTGATAGAGTCCCAGCGTGGGGACAGCCCAGGAACGTCCCAGCGGCGCGAGCGGCGCGCCCGCGGCCCGCGGTGCGGCGCACGCACCGGCACCCAGTATCAGAATGACACCGTAGAACATCCGACGCATTCATGGACTCCGGAGTTAACGTCACGCAACGGCGGCGGGTTAGGGGACACTCCACCGTGCGGAGCCAAAAACATGCAGGATTCGGTCCACGGCGGCGCCGTCCGGGTAGCTTGGCGGCTTTCTGCCGGACCTAGGTTCGGGAGATGCTCGCCCGCATTCGCTCAGCCGCCGTACTGGGTATCGATGCCTACCCGGTAGACGTCGAGGTCGACATCACCAACGGGCTGCCATCCTTCTCGACGGTTGGCCTTCCGCAAGGCGCAGTGAAGGAAGGCCGGGAGCGGGTCGGCGCTGCGCTGGTCAACGCCGGCTTCTCGTTTCCCCTCAGGCGCATCACCGTCAACCTGGCGCCGGCGGACATTCGCAAGAACGGTTCAGCGTTCGACCTGCCCATCGCGCTCGGCATCCTGGTGGCCAGCGGCCAACTGCCCGAAGACCGGCTCCGCAACCAGATGGTTCTGGGCGAGGTCGGCCTCGAGGGCGACCTCCGTCCTGTCCGCGGAGCGCTCTCGATGGCTCTTGCGGCGCGCGCGGCGCATCAGACCGGCGTGCTGCTGCCCCATGCCAACGTTCCTGAGGCGTCCGTCGTGGAGGGGATCGACGTGTGCGGGGCCCATACGCTGCTCGAGGCCTGTGCCCACCTCTCCGGCCAGCTGATTCCACCGGCCCGGGCCGACATGGCCACCCTCATGGCCGTGTCCAGCTCCGATCAGGCCGACTTCAGCGACGTGCGCAGTCAGGCCGCGGCCAAGCGAGCCCTCGAAGTGGCCGCGGCAGGGAGTCACAACATCCTGCTGATCGGGGCGCCCGGGGCGGGGAAGACCATGCTGGCCAGGCGGATTCCATCGATACTCCCCTCGATGAGTCTCGAGGAGGCACTCGAAACTACCAAGATCCACAGCGTTGCCGGAACCCTTCCGTCGGGCCAATCCCTGCTGACGGTGCGCCCATTCCGGGCTCCGCACCACACCATCAGCGATGCCGGCCTGATCGGCGGCGGCTCCTCTCCCCGGCCGGGCGAGGTGAGCCTGGCCCACGGGGGCGTGCTCTTTCTGGATGAGCTGCCCGAGTTCCGGCGGAACGTGCTGGAGGTGCTGCGGCAACCATTGGAAGACGGCGTCGTTACCCTGAGCCGCGCAGCCATGAGCCTCACCTATCCTGCCCGATTCATGCTCGCTGCTGCCATGAACCCGTGTCCCTGTGGCTACTCCGGCGATCCTACGCATTCGTGTAACTGCGGCCCGCTGGCCATCGAGCGCTACCGTTCACGCATCTCCGGCCCGCTGCTCGACCGGATCGACATCCACCTCGAGGTTCCGGCGGTAGCCTACGGCGACATCGTAGGCGAGCAGTCCGGCGAGACCAGTGCTGTCATCCGGGCCCGGGTGGAGCACGCGCGAGCGGTGCAGCGGGACCGCTTTCGAGACCAGCCCGGGGTCCACGCCAACGCCCACATGAGTACTCGAGACCTGCGGCGGCATTGCCGCCTCAGCCAGCCGGTCGAAGCGATGCTGCGGCAGGCGGTCACCCGGTTGGGTCTCTCGGCGAGAGCGTATCACCGGGTGCTCAAGATTGCCAGGACGATAGCAGACCTCGCGGGGGCTGCCGAGCTCGGCACGGCCCACGTCAGCGAGGCGATTCAGTATCGGAGCCTGGATCGGAAACGGGAATTTGCATGAGAAAACGGCAGGGCACAACCAGTCGTGCGCCTCGGCCTACAAACGAGTCGAGCCTTCGCCCCGTGCCGCGAGGAAAGAGCTGCTGACGGGTGCGGCATTTCGTCCTGGGCAACGGACGTTTGCACGGCCGGGGTTCATCTGACTTGCCACTCTGGCAACGGGTTAGCCGCTGGCACATCGCTCGCATATTGGTCCACCCATCTCCAACTCTCTGGGGGCCAATATGAAGCGCAGAATCGTAGTGGGTGGGATCGTGGCGCTGGCGCTCGGGCTAGCTACGGCGCCAGCCCGAGCCCAGACAACGGTCGATGGCGGTGTCGTGATCCACAGCGGGCCGGTCACGGGTCACGTGGAGGTCGGCTCACCGCCTCCGGTCGTCTACCGGGAGCCGGTGCGCGAAGTCATCGTGGTGGAGCAGGTCCACGTGCCCCGGGGGCACGCGTACGGCTGGTGGAAGAACCACGGCTATCGTACGATCACCGTGTACTACGACGGAAACCGCTACTACGGTCGGCGGCTCGAACGCCCAGGTCTCCGCGCTGTGGTCGTCTACGAACGCAGGGGCCGGTACTATCTCGGCGATGAGCCCGGTGAGCGGTATCGCCACCATCATCATCACGACGACGATGAGGACTGAGCGCTCTCCGAGCTGATCGCGTGTTCGCAGGCGGCCCGTGAGGTCGCGGAACGCCCTCCTACCGGGAGGGCGTTTCCGTTTCCCCCAACCGCTCGGCAGGGAGTCGTGCGCGCGGGTCGAGACGATCCTTGATGCGGTCCTGATTTATGGTGGTCGGCGGCTACTTGAGACCTGCCGCTCCGCGGCGGCGGGCCTCTTCAGCCCAGTTCTGTACCAGCACCATCTCGGCGAGCGGCCCCTGGCGGACCATCACGAAGCTCCGGCCATCCCGGGACACGTCGTAGTTGGCATGGGGTTGGGCGCCCTCGAAATCGGCGGCGTCGAACAACGTCCTCCGGGAGAGGACTTCGAAGTCGGGCGCCGCTCGCACGGCCACCGCCACGAGTGGTATGCCCTGCTGGCCAAATCCCCGGTAGAACAGCTCGTGGCCGTCGCGGGACCACACCGGCTCCGCCCCGCCGTTCTGCGACACGAGCACTTTGGCGCCGGAGCCCGGGAACGGACGCACATACACCTCGCTCTCACCTGACTCGTCGGACTCATAGGCGAGCCAACGACCATCGGG
>DASYVW010000095.1:0-3934 GCA_035936675.1 Gemmatimonadales bacterium | reverse complement strand
TCAGCGCCGCTGCCACCTTCGGGTGTACCAGGGGGGTTACATCGCCGCCGAATCTGGCGACCTCGCGGACCAGACTCGAGCTGAGATAGGTCAGGTCCACCGCGGGAACCAGGAAGACGGTCTCGAGCGAGGGATGCAGCTGACGATTCATCAACGCCATCTGAAATTCGTACTCGAAATCGCTCACCGCGCGCAAGCCGCGCACGATGATGGTGGCCCCGACGCGCTTGGCGAACTCGGCGAGCAGGCCATCGAAGGCCTGGAAAGAGACCCGCGAATCATCGCCTACAGCCGCGCGGAGCATCTCCAACCGCTCCTCGACCGAGAAGAGCGGCTGCTTCACCACGTTGATTGCCACCGCCACGATGAGACGGTCGGCAAGGGCCAGGCTGCGGCGGACGAGGTCCTCATGGCCCTTCGTCGGTGGATCGAACGAGCCGGGGTAGACCGCAATGCGAGTCATGGCGCGTGGCAAAAGGTGATGGCGGTGTCGCCATAGCGGCGCGTACTATCGCCGTCGAGCTCCAAGTCGGACCGATGCTCGACGGAAAGAATGCGTCCGAAGGGGTGCCGGCGGAAGTGCGCGACCAAGCGAGCGGCGTGATCCGCCGTGTAGGGAGGGTCGGCAAGCACCACATCGAATGCGCCCGGGGGGAGCCGTTCGGCGAAGCGCATGGCATCGGCCCGGTGCACCGTGACGGCATCGGCTACGCCCAGCGCGGCGATGTTCTCCTCCAGTGCGCGGAGAGAGGGAGGGTTCAGCTCGACGAAGGTTGCAGAGTCAGCGCCGCGTGAGAGCGCCTCCAGACCGAGCGCTCCACTCCCGGCGAAGAGATCGAGCACCCGCGCACCGGTCATGGCATCACCCAGAATACTCATCCAGGCTTCGCGGACCCGGTCGGCGGTTGGCCTCACCCGGGAATCCTTAGGCATGACGAGGCGACGACCTCCAAACCGACCACCCACGATTCTCATTGGAGCTCGTCACCCTGGTCCCAGAAAAGTTCACCACAGAGGTATAGCGGTATCTCTGTGCCTCTGTGGTGAAAAACTATGGAACGGTGTGGGGCGACAGTGCGCAAAGCCGCGCCTGGAGCGTGCTCGTGCCGTTCCACTCGTTGGTCTCGATGCGGAACGCAGCGTCCACCAGTCCATCGGCCAGCCAGGGTACCCGGTCGGCCCACTGGAATCCGATGGCGCACAGCCTGCCGGTGGCGTCCTCGAGAAATCCCTTGAGATGCCCGTTACCGACGACGGTCCGGTTGGTGAAGCGCACGCCGCGGACGCCGAAGACCGGGCTCGGGTTTCCCTGGCCGCATGGCTCGAGGTAGCGACAGAGCCGCTCGAGCTCCAGCGTGACCTCGTTCAGAGCGAGCTCCAGATCCACCCGCTGCTCGGGACCGAGATCCTCCGGACTCAGGCTCTGCCGTGCCACGTCGCCGAAACGCTCGCGGAACTCATCCAGCCTGTCGCGCCGGATGGTGAGTCCGGCAGCCATATGGTGGCCGCCGTAGCGCTCGAGCAGATCGCCGCAGGAGAGAAGAGCAGCATGCAAGTCGAAGCGTGACGTGCTCCGGCCCGACCCCTTGCCTATGTCACCATCAAACGCAATGAGAAAGGTCGGGCGGCCATAGCGCTCGACCACCCGCGAGGCGACAATGCCGACCACACCCGGATGCCAGCCATCGCCAACCAGCACCAGTCCGGCGTCGCGATCCATATCGATGGTGTGCTCGACCTGCTCGAGTGCCTCGTCCAGGATTCGTTGGTCCAGCGCCTGGCGCTCCACGTTCATGCTCTCGAGCTGCTGCGCCAGCGCCGTCGATTCGACGGGATCGTCGCTCAGCAGAAGCCTGAGCCCGTCAATTGCGTCGCCCACTCGCCCGGCCGCGTTGAGCCGCGGTCCCAGAACGAATCCCACATGGCGTGCGCGGATCTCCTTGCCGGCGAGCCCAGTGGCCTCAATGAGCGCCTGCACTCCGGGCCACCGACTCCCGCTCAAAAGCTTGAGACCATGCTTTACTAGTGCCCTGTTTTCTCCTTGCAGTGGAACAACATCCGCGACCGTGGCGAGGGCAACCAGGTCCAGGAGATGGTAGGGCAGATTAGGGGGTAAACCGAGGGCCGGAACGAGGGCCTGCACCAGCTTGAAGGCGATCCCCGTGCCGCAGAGGGCGGTGGCTCCAGACCGATCGCCCGGTTGCTGCGGGTCTATCACTGCCACTGCCTGCGGCAGCTCCGTGCCCGGCAAATGGTGGTCGGTAACGATCACCCCGATACCCGCCGCCCGGGCTGCGGCAACGGTTTCGAATGCCGTGATTCCACAATCGCAGGTGATGATCAGCGCGGCCCCGGCGGCCTTGGCCGCTTCGAGCCCGGCAGGACCGAAGTCGTACCCGTCACGAAGGCGGTGGGGCACGAAGGGCACCACATCGGCCCGGGCAAGTCGCAGCGCGCGGGTGAGTAGTGCTGTGGCACACTGGCCATCCACATCATAGTCGCCGTGGACCATGATGCGGCCGCCGGCCCGCACGGCGGCGGTAACGGCTTGAACTGCATCCGCCATTCCGGCGAGCGCATGTGGATCGGAGAGGTCGGTGAGCGCCGGCCGCAGATACCGGCGGGCTGCCTCCTCGGAGCCATACCCTCGCTGGATGAGGAGCGCTGCCAAGGGTGCCGGCAGCCGCAATGCTGCCGCCAAGTCTTGTACCGCTGCCGGGTCCGGCTGAGGGGTGACCACCCAGCGGAGCAGAGGTGCGGGGGAGACGCTCACCATGCCAGTGTACCGGACAACCGGGCCGTCACGCTGATCCGTCCGGCTCCACGGGGTACAGAATCGCCCCGCACGCTTCGCACGCCTCGAGCACCAAACCCGAGCGGATCTGGCTCCGCCGGTTGAGCGTCACCGACGTGTGGCATCCCCCGCAGGCTCCCCCCCTCAGCGGCACGACCACATCGCCCGAGCGGGTACGGCGGAGCCGGTCGTAGCGCTGGCGGAGCGCCTTGTCGATGCCGGCCGCGCTGGCTTCCCGGTCTTGTGCCGCGGCAGCGCGCTCCGCCTCGATGGTGGCGCGGCGCCCGGCAATGGCGGCCCGTTCCAACGCCTGGGCAGCCTCGATGGCTTCGACGTTTCGTTCCTCATCCTTGACCCGCGACTCGAGCAGCGTGACCGCGTCGGCGCTGCGGACCCATTCGTTTTCTTCCTTCGCCATGACGGACCGAGCCAGATCGAGCTCGGTCATGAGGGTGGACGCTTCTTTCGGATTCCGCACATGCTCCAGCCGCTCGCTACGCCGCTGCTGCAGTATCCGGTAGCTGTCGATCTTGGTCTCCAGCTCGTCTCGCCGCCGTTGTCCCTCCGAGGCTGCCCGGCGCGCGGCCTCGAGGGTCGCTCTGGCTCGCTGGAGTGTCTGGTCGAGAACCACGAGATCCTGGGCCACCACAGCGAGCCGCTGATCCACCTCCGCAAGGGCGACATCCTTGGCCTGCAAGTCGAGCAGCTTCACCAGATCAGCGTGCATCATGTTCCTCTGGACCGCTGGGTTCTCCGGGCTTCCCTCTTGGCGGCCTTGTGGTACTCGTACCACTCATCGGCAGCCGGGAATTGTGCTCTCAGCTCCGACCGTCGCCGCTGCTTGTCACCGGGATCGGCGAGGGTGTGCATCTCCCGGTACAGCGGCCGGCCGCGGAGGATCTGCGCCGCCTTGTCGTAGATCGTGGCGGCGTCTCCGCTGCTGCGCTCCAGCATCGCCTCTTTCAGGTAGGACCACGCAGCAGCGGCATCCGGAGAAAGCCCGTCCGGCATCTGGTCCGATGGAGCCTCCCGCCTGACCAGCGCTTCGTACAACTCCCTGAGATGCGGTATTTCCAGCAATGGGGCGGCGACCTCCTCCCGCGCCTTTGCGACCCACTCCGGAGCGGCAATCAGGGCAGA
>DASYVW010000094.1:0-4257 GCA_035936675.1 Gemmatimonadales bacterium | reverse complement strand
CGGACATCCGGTGGTGGATGTGGGTCACTCGGCGGCGTGCGGGACCGTGTCCGCCGCGCCGTGGGGGAGCGCCGCGATTCTTCCGATCTCCTGGGCGTACATTGCCCTGATGGGCTACGACGGCCTGACCGAGGCCACCTGCGTCGCCATCCTCAGCGCGAACTACGTCGCTCGCCGCCTGGCGGAATACTATCCCCTGCTCTACACCGGCCAGCACGGACTCGTTGCCCACGAGTGCATCATCGACACCCGTCCCTTCAAGGCTTCCGCCGGGGTGGACGTCGAGGACATCGCCAAGCGAATCATCGATTACGGCTTCCACCCGCCGACGGTCTCGTTTCCGGTCCCCGGCACGCTCATGATCGAGCCGACCGAGAGCGAATCAAAGGAAGAGCTGGACCGCTTCTGTGACGCTCTCATCGCCATCCGCCAGGAGATTCGAGAGATCGAGGAGGGACGGGCACAGCGGGACAACAATCTCCTGACCAACGCGCCTCACACCCTGGAGCAGGTCATCGCCGATCGGTGGGACCGGCCCTACCCCCGGGAGCAGGCCGCCTATCCCTCGCGAGCGGTGCGCGAGCACAAGGTGTGGCCCACGGTGGGACGGATCGATAGCGCGTTTGGCGATCGCAATCTGGTTTGTAGCTGCCCGCCAGTGGAGGCCTATGGCTAGAGCGGAGACGGCGGAGTGGACGGAGAGGGAGTCCTGTTTCCTCTGGATCGACGAAACTCCCCGCCCCGGCTGGGCCAACATGGCCATCGATCAAACCCTGCTCGACCGCGCGGAGCTGCTCGGCGAAAGCTGGCTGCGCTTGTACGCCTGGGAGCCGCACTGTCTCTCGTTCGGGAGGCACGAGCCGGCCACCCGGCGCTATGATGCGGAGCGTATCGCGGCGCGGGGCATCGATACGGTGCGGCGGCCCACGGGCGGGCGGGCCGTCTGGCATGGACCCGAGCTCACCTACGCGGTCGCGGCGCCGGGTCCTCGCTTCGGCTCGCTGCAGGAGGCCTATCTCGAGATTCATGATATGATCGGCCACGCGCTCGGTCAGCTCGGCATCGAGGCCGTCCTGGCATCGAGTCGCCGGTCCGACCCGCTGGACGCAGGAGCTTGCTTCTCTCAACCCGCCGGCGGTGAGGTGCTGGTCGGCGGCCGCAAAGTCGTTGGGAGTGCGCAGCTCCGGCAGGGTGGAGCGCTGCTTCAGCACGGCTCGATCCTGCTCGCGGATGGGCAGCACGTCGTTCGGGAGCTGATGCAAGGACCCGCGGGCCACGACTCTTTCAGCAGCCTGGGTGAGACAGCCTTGCCGCTGCTGGGCCGATCGCTCGCGGGAGCGGAGCTGGCGGAGGAGATCGCCGACACCGCGGCTATCCGCTGGCCAGGCAACTGGAACCGGATGACTGCTGCGTGCGAGGTGATCGAGGCCGCGTCGCGACACTATCCCCAGTTCCGCTCTCCGGTGTGGACCTGGGCCAGGTAAGGATGACACGCACAGTGGTCATTGCCGCCCTCGCAGGGTGCTTCGCCTGGCATCCGGCCGACGGGCAGTCACGCGCGGATGAGCGAAACAGCATCGTCATTGTGACCGGTCTCCAGGCCACGCTCCCGATTCCCACTCTGATGGAAGGCGCGGCGGCCAATGTCGCCAACATGGAGATTGCCGACCAGCTGTTCCTGCGGCTGGCGGGGCTCGGCCCGACGCTGCTGACGGCCGGCGATCGGAACTTCGTGCCGCTGCTGGCGAGGGCGTGGTCCCGGCGAGACTCGGTGACGCTCGTATTCGACCTGAATCCGCGCGCGCGATGGCAAGACGGCGTACCGGTGACGGCGCGGGACGTCGTGTTCACCATGGAGCGCGCACGCAACCGGTCGGTCTCGCCGAGATTGGCGGACCTGTTGAAGCACATCACCGGGGTGACGGCAGAAGGAGAGGAGCGGGTTGTCTTCCGCTTCTCCCATCCTTATGCGGAGCAGCTCTACGACGCCACCTTTCACGTCGCCCCTATCCCGGCCCACTTGCTGGATACGATACCCCCGGACGCGCTCTCCCGATCGGCCTTTGCGGCGCAGCCGGTCGGCAACGGCCCGTATCGCTGGGTTCGGGCCGTTCCCGGACAGTTTATCGAGCTCAGGAGGAATGACGACTTCTTCCTCGGCAAGCCGAAGATCGAGCGGGTCATCGTGCGAGCCGCGGCCGACCCCGACGCGCGGGTGAACCTGATGCTCAGCGGGCAAGCCGATGCGATGGACAACATCCCCCCGCCACAGGACAACATCCGGCGGATTGCGGCGGAGCCCTCGCTGCGCGTGATACCGGTCCCCTCTCCCACCGTCGGATATCTCCTTTTCAATCAGCGCGACCGGCGTGACCGCGAGCGGCCCCATCCGATCCTGGGCGACATCAGGGTCCGGCGGGCCATCGGGCTCGCACTCGATCGCCGGCTCCTGGTGCAGGTCATCTTCGGCTCCTACGGAGAAGTGCCGTATGGACCGGCCTCGCCCATCCTGTGGATCCGGCACGGCGCCCCCCGGCCCGAGCGGCAGGATCTGCCCGAAGCCCGCCGGCTGCTGGCTGCGGCGGGATGGCGGGACACCGATGGCGACGGCACCCTCGATCGCGATGGACATCCGCTCGCGCTGAGCCTTTCGCTGCCGAATACCAGCGCCATTCGCAAGCAGATGTCGGTGCTGATTCAGGAGCAGCTGCGCGGCATCGGCATCAGGCTGGAGCTCCAACAGTACGACTTTCCCATCTGGACCGAGCGGCGGACGGCGGGAGACTTCGATGTCGATTTTGCCTCGCTGAGCCAGGATCCTTCACCGACGGGACTCACCCAGAGCTGGACCTGCAACGGCGGCAATAACGTCGCGCGATACTGCGATCCGCGGGTCGATTCGCTGATCGAGCAGGCGGTGTTGGGCCGGGGAGATCCGGCTGAGCACTGGCACGGGGTGCTCCGTCAAATCGAAGCGGATGCGCCTGCTGTCTTCCTGTACGCGCCCACCTAC
The DNA here is from genome assembly GCA_035936675.1 of Gemmatimonadales bacterium. Classification (GTDB taxonomy): domain Bacteria; phylum Gemmatimonadota; class Gemmatimonadetes; order Gemmatimonadales; family GWC2-71-9; genus CAVVWJ01. The sequence goes on along the minus strand of DASYVW010000094.1, from coordinate 1,244 downwards.
GTGTACGCGGTGAACCGGCGCTTTCGGAACGTGAGCCTCAGCCCGGTGTCGTCCTGGCTGCTGCTTCGCGAATGGTCGGTCGCCCCGGCATCCCCCACCCCGAGCCGCTGAGGTGAGCGGGTGGGTGCTCCGCCGGGCGCTCCAGGCGGCGGTCACCTTCCTGGTGGCGCTCGCGCTGCTGTTTGTCCTCATGCGCGCGGCGCCGGGCGATCCACTGCTTCGCCTGGGTGGAGACCGTCCCATCTCGCCGAGAGAGATCGCGGTGCTCCGTGCCCGCTACGGCCTCGATCAGCCGGTCGGCAGCCAACTCACTGCCTTCCTCCAGGGTCTGGTCCATGGCGACCTCGGCGTGTCGATCGAGTATGGACGGCCGGTCACCGCGCTGCTCGCGGAACGCCTGCCTGCCACGCTGCTGCTCGGCGGGAGCGTGCTGCTGCTCAACTTCACGGTCGGGCTCTGGCTGGGCGTGCGGCAAGCAGTCCGGCGGGGCCGGAGAGTGGATCGCTGGCTCACCACCCTCAGCCTCGCCGGATACGCGATGCCCTCATTCTGGCTGGGCCTGGTGCTCGCGTGGCTGGTCGGGATTCACTGGCGGCTGCTGCCCGCCGCAGGCATGCAGGATCCGCTGCTGAGCTCCGACGCAGGTTGGGGCCCGCGTGCCGTGGACGTGCTCAGCCACCTGGTGCTGCCCGTGCTGACTCTGTCGGTGGTGAGCATCGCGGCCACCATGCGGCACCAGCGATCTGCCATGCTCGAGGTTTTGCGTCTTCCATATATACTGACCGCACGCGCCAAGGGGCTGCCCGAGCGGGACATCACGTGGCGGCATGCGTGGCGCAACGCGCTCTTCCCCGTGATCACGTTGTTCGGACTCTGGCTCCCGATCCTGGTAACCGGATCGGTGTTCGTGGAGGCGGTGTTCGCGTGGCCGGGACTGGGGTCGCTCGCGGCGGGCGCGGTGGGAAACCGCGACTACCCACTGCTCATGGGCACGTCGCTCCTGGTCGCGGCGCTCGTCGTGGCGAGCGGGTTTGCCGCCGACGTCGCCTACGCGCTCCTCGATCCCCGGGTGCGGCTGGCGTGAGGCCGGTACTCGATGCCCTCGCGGCCGCGTGGCGTCATCCCCAAGGGCGGGTCGGTGCGCTGATCCTGCTGATCGTCGCGGTCACCGCGATCGTAGGACCCTGGCTTCTTCCCGATCCTCTGTCGCAGCCGGACATTCTGGCCGGCAGCATGCCCCCGGG
>DASYVW010000093.1:0-5504 GCA_035936675.1 Gemmatimonadales bacterium | reverse complement strand
GCTCTGAAGGTCCACCCGGGCCTGAGCGAAATTTCCGCTGAGGTCAGGTGGGGGTATTTCGAGGACGATGCAGGAATCCACGGGGCTGTCCGGTCTCGACGTGAGCTCGATATGCCAGTCCCCATCGCTTTCCCCGGTCCTCACTCGCCGGACCCAGCCCGTTACGCTGTAGATCTTCAGTTCACGGCCGGCTCGGTCCCAGCACTTGTACTTGGCCGCCCTGGTGAGCTCGAGGGGCTCCCAACTCTTCAGAATGGTCGCGACGTACGCGCGAACTGGCGTAATGCTCGCCAGCGAGCCATCGATCTTTTCCGACCAGCGGTAGTGTGGCTCAGTGCACTGGCCACTGGCGCGCACCGGAGCGAGCAGCAGCGGCGCGATTACGAAGATTTGACGCGCAGTGACACCCCACCAGCCTGGACCGTCGGTAGCCTGCATCTCCCGTTACACCGCCTCGAGAGGACCTGACCCACTAAAACACCGGCAACGGGCGTCGACCGCTGCCACGCTCCTAGCGAAGTGAACCGCACGCTTCAAGTCGCAATGCGAGCTCAGGCCGGTAGCCCGAGGCGCGCCAGCAGCTGGCCGAACCGTGGATCGCTCCGTAGCGGATCACAGATCGGCTCACCCACGAACGGCATGTATGCGGACCGGGAGAGCACGCCCTGCTCCAGGATCTCGAACGCCGCATCGCGCTCGCCCAGCTGGAACAGGGCCGTGGCCAGGAACGAGGCGTACGGTGCGTGCCTCTCCTTCAAACTCTGCTGGATCGACCGACATCGCGTGAGTGCCTCTTCTCGGCGCCCTGCGCCGACAAGCAACAGTACCCGCAGCGCATCCAGGGTCCACTGCTGATGCCCGGAGGCGGTGACTTTCTCCAACTCCTCGAACGCCTCGCCGTGGCGCCCGGTGCACGCCAGCGCCCGGCCAAGCCACATCCCGACGAGCCGGTCCCCCGGCTCTGCTCGCCACAGGCCCCGGAAACACTCCAGCGCCTCTGCGTAGTCCCGGGCAAAGTAGTAGCACCGCCCGACGGAGAGCCGCACCGCCGGCGAGAGCGGATCGAGCGCCTCGGCCTGGTGGATCCGCCGCAGGCTCTCGCCGTGCTGGTGCAACTGGGCGAGGAGGACGGCATACCAGATCTCGGCGTAGGCGTTCTCCGGCTGCAGCTGCAGCGCCTGCCGGAACTCGCGTTCGGCGGCGGCCCAATCCCAGTCGAACAGCAAGTGGACGACGCCGAGCCAATTGTGGGCCTGCGACGATTCCGGGTCCAGCCGCAAGGCCTCGAGCGCCGCCGCCCTGGCTCGCGGCATCGCCAGGTTGGCATCGAGGTCTCCGAACTCACCGAATCCCCTTAGGCCCCAGCATTCCGCCAGCCCGGCAAGGGCCAGGGCGTAGTGAGGGTCCTTCTCGAGCGCCTGCTCGAAGTACTCGATGCCGAGCGAGAGTCCTTCTACCGTGCGCTTCAATGCGGCGTAGCGGCCCCGGAGATAGAGGGTGTAAACATCGAGCGCCGGGGTAGGCTTCTGGACCAGGCTGGAGGGCACCGCGTGCGCCGACACCGGAAGCACGGCTACGATCGCGCGGGCGAGCTCCTCCTGAAGCGCAAACACATCGTCCAGGGCGCGCTCGTAGGTCTCCGACCAGAGATGGCAACCATCGGCGGCGTCGATGAGCTGAGCCGTCAGGCGGATGCGGTTCCCGATCTTGCGCACGCTGCCCTCGACCAGGGCACCCACGCCGAGGCGTAGGGCGATCTCCCGAGCGTCGAGATCCTTGCCCTTGAAGGCAAATGCCGAGGTTCGCGCGGCGACGCGCAGGCCAGGCACCCGCGCGAGGGCGTTGGACAGCTCTTCGGTCATGCCATCGCTGAAATACTCGTTCTCGCGATCGGGAGTCAGGTTGACGAAGGGGAGGACCGCGATCGCAGGTGCAGCCTGCGCCGCCACGGGTGCTGGCTGACGAGTCGGGTTCTTGAGCCGGCCGACCGTGGCGATAACCGCGGGGTCCGGCTCGGTGTCCAGCTCGGCGCGGAGCGAAGTCTCGTAGGCCTGCGCGAACTTCAGCGCGCCTGCCCGATCGCCCGCTTCACCCATCGCCTCCATGCAGCCAACTGCTATACGGGCATTGAGCGGGTCCGCCTGGGCCAGCCGCTGCCACCACTGCGCCGCGGCAGCGGGATCCCGCCGCCGACTGGCCGCTTCCGCGAGGGACTCCAGCGCCCCCTGGTGACGCTGGGCCAGCCGGAGCCGCTCGCCCTCCGCCCAGCGCTCGAACTCGGGTGCACCGCTCAGGAAGAAGCCGTCGAGAAACGGCCCCCGATATAAGGCGACGGCTCCCGCAAAGTCCCCCACCTCGAGTGCCGAGGTGAACTCCGCCAGATCGACCTGCAGGATTTCCGGATTGATAGAAAGGTCGGTCGTGCCGAGGAACAGGCTGTCGGCGGTAATATCGCGGCGCAGGCTGTAGAGGAGTTGGGTGAGACTGTGGAGCGCGTGATCAGTGGGACTGTCAGGCCAGAGATACGCCACGAGCTTGTCGCGGCTCAATCCGTGCCGCCCTGCGCCGCCGAGGAGAGCGAGCAGGGCGAGCGCCTTCCGCTGGGAGGCGGCTCCCTGGCGGCCTTTCTTCCCGCCATCCACCGACAGGCCCCCGAGCGTGAGCAGCCGCATCATACCTCCATCTGAGACGGATATGACACTCGTCTGATAGTAGCCTGAGCCCTCCTCGCTAGTGTGGGGCGCGACAACGAAGATGGCAAGCCACTATAACCGAGGATAATCCGATGTCATCCCGTACCGTACGCTATCTGGCCCTGGCCACCGTGTCCCCGCTGGTAGCGCTCCTGCTGCTGGCCGCGCGCCCCTCCGGTGAACTGGCTCGAGTCGCCGGCACCTACACCATGACTTACAGTCAGCGACACCCGATCCCCGTGCCCGATGCCGACGGGCATGTGGTCATCGCCACCCAGGCCACCGGCGCGAACCGAAGCACCGGACCCTCACCATTTGAAGACCGCGCTCAGGTGACGATCATCGAGTCCGCGGACATAACCCAGGGGAGTGGCCCGCACCAGGGCTACGCTGTTATGTCCCTCGACGGCAAGGTGATCGTGAATCGCTGGAGTGGAAAGCTTACCACCGTACTCGATAAGGACCAGCATCCGTCCACCAGCTTCAAGGGGAATTGGACCTCCGTGAAGGGTCCGGCAGGCCACGGCACCTACGAGGGGCGGATCACCGGGCCGGATACCTACACGGTCGAGTGGGCGGGCCAGGTGGATCTCAAGTAGAGGCGGGATTGCCCCCACCACCAACCCCTATTTGAGAGGAAGCGTCCTCATGCTAACCGAGACAATCGCCCTCCCGCGTACGCAGACCAGGACCACACGGCCGCCGACGGGCCGGCCCGAGCTCGACCAGATCGTCGCCCGGCTGCAGGAGGGCGCCGCGGCGTTTGCCCGGCTTTCCCTGACCGACCGGATCGCCCTTGCCCGAGCCATGCAGGCCGGATATCTGCGGATTGCGGAGCAGAGCGTGCGGGCGGGCTGCGAGGCCAAGGCTATTCCTCCCGGCACCCCGATGGAGGGGGAGGAGTGGGCTACGGGCCCCTGGAGCGTGATCCGTCAGCTGCGACTGGTCGTGGAGTCGCTCGAGTCACTCGCCCGCGCCGGGAATACGCCGATCGGTCCGGTCGGATGGACCGGTGACGGGCGGCTCACCGCACGCGTTTTCCCCGCGAACCGGGTCGACCAGGTGCTCTTCTCCGGCATCGTCGTGGATGTGCGCTTCCAGGCCGGGATCGACCAGGACCGCATGCATGCCTCCCGCGCCAGCCACTACAAGGGCCCGTCCCACCCGGGGCGCACCGTGCTGGTTCTCGGCGCCGGCAACATCGCCGCCATCCCTCCGATGGACGTGATCACCAAGCTGTTCAACGAAGGCAAGGTCTGCCTTCTCAAGATGAATCCGGTCAATGCCTACCTGGGGCCATACATCGACGCGGCATTTGCGGAGCCGATTCGGCGAGGTTTCCTCGCCGTGGTGTACGGTGGGCCAGAGGAGGGGAGCTACCTGGCGCAGCACGCCGGAATCGACGAGATCCATCTCACCGGGTCCGATCGGACGTATGACCAGATCGTCTGGGGGCCGCCCGGCCCGGAGCGGGAGGCGCGAAAGGCGCGCAATGCGCCGGTGATCGCCAAGCCCGTCACCGCCGAACTGGGAAACGTCTCTCCGGTGCTGGTCGTGCCTGGGCCCTATAGCGATCGTGAACTGGCGTTCCAGGCGGAAAGCATTGCCGGGGCGGTCGCCATGAACGCCTCGTTCCTCTGCAATTCTCCCAAGATGCTGATCACGCCCAAGGGGTGGAATGGTCGCGCGTCCCTGCTGGCGGCGCTGGAACGTGCCTTCGCCCTGGCGCCCGTGCGCCGGGCCTATTATCCCGGCGCGGAGGAGCGGTGGCGGGAGCTCGCCGGGGGGCGTCCCCGGAATAAAACGATCGGCACGGCCGGCCCGGGCCAGCTGCCGTGGACGATCATCCCCGGTCTCGATGCGACCGATTCGCGCGAGCGGGCGTTCTCCACCGAGCCGTTCTGTTCCATCGTCTCCGAGACCGAGGTTGGGAGCGATGATCCGGTGGAGTTTCTGGAGCGGGCGGTGGAGTTCGCCAATAACCGGCTGTGGGGGACGTTGTCGGCCGACCTGGTGATCCACCCGAAGGCCATGAAGGATCCCCGCATCGCGGAGGCAGCGGAGCGGGCGATCGCGCGGCTCCGCTACGGCGCCGTCGGGGTCAACAGCTGGGCGGGATTTGTCTTTCCCTACGCGACGCCGCCCTGGGGCGCCTATCCCGGCTCGACACCCGCGGACATCCAAAGCGGCACGGGATGGGTGCACAACACGGCGATGCTCGAAGGGATCGAAAAGGCCGTGCTCAGGCACCCGATCACGATCAGGCCCAAGCCGGCCAGCTTTCCGAGCCACCGCACCGCACACACCTTGCTCCGTCGGCTGACCTCTCTGGAGGAGCGGGCGAGCTGGGCCCGGGTGCCAGGGGTGGTCGCAGCGGCGATGCGGGGCTGAGAGTCAGCATTGTGACGTCCAATCGGGGCGCCCGGATTTGAACCGGGGACCTCCTGCTCCCGAAGCAGGCCGAGAAGGTACACGGATTCTACAAGTTATTGAACCTACGCGCTGTCCTGGGCATCGGCGTGGCGCTCCAAGGCCCTAAACCGGTCAAGAATGGCGAGAAACTCACAACACAACTCACAACAGGGGTGGGACGTCATGCCGTGGCCTCCCATTCTCAACGGCTGATTAGGAACACTACCTATTGGTGGCAGGTGTGGCGATAGAGGGCTGGGAGCAATAGCAGCGTGAGGAGTGTGTTGGTGATCAGTCCTCCTACCAGCACCACGGCCATCGGTTGCTGTAATTCGGCGCCGGCACCGAACCCGACGGCAAGGGGCAGTACGGCCAGCGAGGCAGAGGCCGCGGTCATTA
>DASYVW010000092.1:0-2225 GCA_035936675.1 Gemmatimonadales bacterium | reverse complement strand
CAGCCCGCTGAGCCGGAGGACTGGAAATCGTGAACACGCCGCCTGCCAGGCCAGCCGGGCGACCGCTATCTTTCGAGGGTGTTCAGTCGTTTGCGACCGTGACCCTGACCTCGAGTTCCATGGCCACACGCACTTCGGGTCGCCCCAAGACCTCTGCCAGGCTCGACAAGCCGGATCTGCTCGACCTGTACCGAATCATGCTGCTCGCCCGGCGGATCGACGACAAGGAGATCCAGCTCAAGCGACAGAACAAGATCTTCTTCCAGATTTCCGGGGCGGGGCACGAAGCCGTCCTGGCCGCCGCCTCCAAGGTCTTTCGCACCTCCTACGATTGGTTCTACACCTACTATCGGGACCGGGCCCTCTGCCTCGGTCTCGGTATGACCGCCACCGAGCAGCTCCTCTCCGCTGTGGGCGCCGCCGACGATCCCAATTCCGGCGGGCGCCAGATGCCCTCCCACTGGGGGCACAAGGAGCTGAACATCGTCAGCTCCTCGAGCCCCACCGGGACCCAGTTCCTCCAGGCGGTCGGCTGCGCCGAGGCGTGGCTCCGCTACAGCCGCATCACCGGGATCGCGGACCGGGAGCAGCTGATCCACGGGGATGAAGTGGTCCTCTGCACCACGGGGGACGGCACCACCAGTGAGGGGGAGTTCTGGGAGGCGCTCAACACCGCCACCAACCTCAAGCTCCCGGTGGTATTCCTGGTGGAGGACAACGGCTACGCGATCTCGGTACCGGTGGAGGTCAACACGCCGGGTGGCTCGATCTCCAAGCTCCTCACGGGGTTTCCCGGGCTCTTCATTCAGGAAGTGGACGGCTGCGACGCGCTCGCTTCCTTCGACGTTCTGACCAAAGCGGTGGAATACGCCCGGGCCCGGAAGGGGCCCGCGCTGGTGCACGCTCACGTCATCCGTCCCTACAGCCACTCGCTCTCGGACGATGAGGTTCACTACCGGCCATCGGTCGAGCGCCAATCGGATGCGGAACGGGATCCCCTGGTGCGGTTTCCCAAGCACTTGCTCGGCCAGGGCATCGCCACTCAGGCTGAGCTCGATTCCATCGTGAGTCAGGTGGAGGAGGAGGTGCAAGTCGCCGCCGACGTGGCACTGGCCTCGCCTCAGCCCGGCATCGATACCGTTTACAACTACGTCTACTCGCCCGACGTCGACCCCACATCCGAGCAGTTTGACACCGAGGACGATCCCCGGTTCATCGGTGACCCGACCACCATGGTGGACTTGCTGAACATCTGCCTCCGCGATGAAATGGCTCGAGATCCCCGGATCGTGCTCTTCGGCGAGGACGTGGCCGACTGCAGCCGCGAAAAGAATCTCGGCGACGTCAAGGGCAAGGGCGGGGTCTTCAAGGTGACCTGGGGGCTGCAGCGCGCATTTGGCAGTGACCGGGTCTACAACTCGCCGCTCGCCGAGGCCAACATCATCGGGCGCGCCATCGGACTCGCCACTCGAGGGCTCAAGCCGGTCGTCGAGATCCAATTCTTCGACTACATCTGGCCGGCGTACATGCAGCTCCGCAACGAGCTGGCCCTTATGCGGTGGCGATCCAATAACGCGTTCTCGGCTCCGGTAGTGGTGCGGGTTACTTACGGCGGGTATCTCAAGGGGGGCTCGGTCTACCATTCGCAGACGGGGGCGGCGGTGTTTACCGGCATACCCGGGCTCCGCGTGGTCTGCCCGTCGACCTCTCTCGACGCCAACGGGCTTCTCCGCACGGCGATCCGCTGCGAGGACCCAGTGCTCTTCCTCGAGCACAAGCACCTCTACCGCCAGACCTACAACAAAGCGCCCAATCCCGGTCCCAACTTCATGATTCCGTTCGGCAAGGCCAAGGTGGTGCGGGAGGGAGCCGATCTCACCGTGGTCACCTATGGGGCCGTAGTGCAGCGCACCCTGCTTGCCGCCAAGGCGATCGAAGACCAGCATGGCGTCAGCGTCGAAGTGATCGATCTCCGCTCGCTCTCGCCGGTGGATTGGGACACGATCTACGGCTCAGTGCGCAAGACAAACCGGGTGATCGTTGCCTACGAGGATTCGCTGTCGTGGGGTTATGGAGCGGAGATAGCGGCCCGGATCGCCGACGAAACCTTTGCCCACCTCGACGCGCCGGTGAAGCGTGTAGCGGCCACCGACACCTTTGTGGCGTACGCTCCCGACCTGGAAGAGGTGATTCTACCTCAGGTCGAGAGTCTCAAGCGGGCGATG
>DASYVW010000091.1:0-12820 GCA_035936675.1 Gemmatimonadales bacterium | reverse complement strand
CTACCGGCGAAAGTATCCGTTGGAAATCAAGTAATTCGGCTGATGGCCTGCCGCGCCCGTCACCAGGTGGTGACGGGCGCTTCGTTTGGGGGTCAACGTGGCTTACCCTACCACCGAACCGCCGCGCTTCCCCACAGAAAGCCCGATCCGAACGCCGTCATGACGAGTAGATCGCCTCGCTGAAGCCGGCCGGCACGTACGCATTCATCCAGGGCGATCGGGATGGTGGCCGCTGTCGTGTTGCCATACCACATGATGTTGTTGTACACCTGGTCGTCTCTCAGGCCGAGGTCCTTCTGCATGACCTCCGAGATCCGCAGATTGGCCTGATGAGCGAGTAGCAGGGAAAGGTTGTCCAGGGTTTGTCCGGTCGCGGCCAGGACGGCGCGTACCGATTCCGGCATCCGTACCACGGCGTGACGGAACACTTCCCTTCCGTCCATCTCCAGATACTGGCGACCCGTCTGCAAGTGCTCGGGCGACACCCTCGGGTGATACATGCACCCGGGGCTATCCACCCACAGCTTCTCCGCCTGGGCGCCCTCCGAGTGAAGGTCGAACGCCAGGATGCCGCCGTCCTCGGACTGGGCGGGGCCGAGGACGACGGCGCCGGCACCGTCGGCAAAGATGACCGCGATGTGGCGCCCCTCAGTAGACAAATCCAAGCCAGTGGACTGGACCTCGGACCCAACTACCAGGATGTGGCGGAACTGACCCGTCCGGATCCAGGCATCTGCCACCGAGAGCGCATAGATGAAGCCGCTACACTGCGCGCGGACATCGAGCGCTGGGATGGTCGAGATTCCGAGCAGACGCTGGAGGTAGACGCCATTGCCAGGGGCAAAGTGATCGGGGCTCGAGGTGGCATAGACGATCGCGTCCAGATCGTCGGGAGCAAGGCCGGACATCTCCAGTGCCCGCTGGGTGGCACGGTGGGCGAGGTCGACCCCGGTCTCACCCTCATTCACCCAGTGGCGCTTCTGGATCCCGGTCCGGGTGCGAATCCACTCGTCGGTCGTGTCCATGAGCCGGGCGAGCTCGTCGTTGGTGACCACCCGATCCGGCACGGCGAAACCGGTTCCCAGGAATCGGCTACGAGGCATTGGCTATCTTGACCCTCAAATGAGCCGCGCGCAAGAGATTACGAATCCACACCCTCCCTGCGGCAAACACCCAGATCCAGGCGATCCATGCCGCAGTCAATGTCCATCCCATACTGCGCCAGGTTTCCCAAAGGAGGCCCGCCGGCGTGAGCCACATGGGCCACCAATCATCCGGCCGAAGGCGATGACGCTCGATCACCTGCACGGCCCCAAACCCATCCTGTAGCCGACGCAGCACGGCCCCGCAGCTGTCGCTACCTGTCTGAGTCCCGGTCACCCGGACCAGATTCCACACCATGCTGGTGGCACCCCAGCCATGGCTATCGTTCACCCCGACAACGAATCGATTCCGGGAGCGCGCGACTCTTATGACTGAGTCGCGGTCAACGCGAACGAGCTCGTTGGCCTTGGGAGCGGCGTTCACGATCTCGAAGCCGTCGAGTCCGGCTGCGACCAGGGTGTCGAGCCGTCCCCAATGATTTCTCCGGTACTCGGGCAGCGAAGCGACCGAGAGCGCGCCGTAGGCCGAGTCGCTGATCCGTAGCAGGGTGAGCAGCGCGTCGAGTGAGCGGTTGTACCGGCTCCGATCGACCGGCAAGGAGTCGCCCAGCAACACGATGTGCGATCGCCAGGCGCTCACCTCGATTCCCGGGCAGATAACCGGTTGATTCGGCCTCCGGCTCGGCACTTTCAGCCCCGCGACCGTGTTATGATCGGTGATGAAGACGGCGTCGAATCCTGCCCGGTGGTGCCAGCGTCGATTTGCCTCGGTGTCGAACCCGCGCATCCAGGTGTTCTGTACGTCGTGAGAGACGTTGGTATGGCTGTGAAAATCCACCACGAGCTCACCCGGCTCGACCCCGGCCAGGGCAAGCATCGGGCGGTGCCATACCGCCCCTGTGATCAGGAACGTGAGGAGCAGAACAAGAGATAATGCGAGAGTACGCAGCTCCCGCATGAGGGAATGGCCTTGTCGCGGACGGAAGGCCCGCCAGATCCGCCACAGCAGGTACAGCAGTGCCAAGCCGATGAGCAGCCCGTAGAGCCGGCTCATGCTGAGCATCGAAGCCCCGTCCCACAGCGTGAACAGCGGCGCGAGGACGAGGTAAGCGGGAGGCGTCGCCAGATGCAGGGAGGATGGGGCCGGGCCCGACACAGGATCGGATAGGGCAGGCACCGCCACGAGCCGGGCTCCGAGGAGAAGGAGCGTGAGGCCGATCGGCAGAGCAAAGCCGGTGGTGGACCGGACTGCCCTCATGCAGGAACAGTCGAAGGAGACCCATGAACCTGCCAGATGATCTGAATGAGGAATTCCCTCTTGGAGATGGTACCGCCGAAATCGACGCAGTCGTCCACTGTCCGTACTGCGGCGAGATCAACGAGATCGCACTGGATCCGGGCAGCGGAAGTGTTCAGGAATACGTGGAGGACTGCCAGGTGTGTTGCCGGCCCTGGTTGGTCCGGGTCCGCTATGGCCGGGACGGGACCGCCGACGTATCGCTCGCGGTGGAGGATCTCGGTTAAACGCCGCCGAACCAGGGGTAACCGCGATCTTCCCAATACCCGCCCGGGCGCTCGGAGGTGAACGTCACCCCTGTCAGGTACTTCGTGAGCTTATACCCCAGCTTGATCGGGGAGTAGAGCCGAAGGGGAGCGCCGTGGTTCATCATCAGCGGCTGGTCGTTGTAGGCATAGGCCAGAATCGTCTGCGGATGCATGGCGCTCTTGAGGTCCCACCCGTTGTAGTAATCGCTGTCGAACGAATCGAAGCGGAGATACCGGGCCTGCTCGGTCGGGCGGACCATCGCGACGATTGTCGACAGGGGGACACCAGTCCAGGTGGCTACTGCGGTCCAGCCTTCGACGCAGTGGTGTTTCACGGTGTAGGTGACCCTGGGCATCGCCTCGATGGCGCTTCGGGTAAGCCGCAACGGCTTATGTACCAGGCCACCCACCTCCAAGGCCCAGTCCTTCAGGCTCGCGGGTGAAGGAAACGCCCCGGTACGGTTGTACGTGATCGAATAAGACGGGAAATTGTCCATCTGGGTTCTGGCCGACACCGGATATTCCTTCGCCAGCCGGGTTGGAGACTGGATCACCTTCTCTCCCACCCAGTCATTGATCCGACTGAAGGCCCTGAGCCCGGGCTCGAGCGCGGATCCCCCTTCCCATCCGCATGCTGCGACGACCGCTGCCGGTCCAGCCACAGCTCCAAGCCGAAGGAAATCGCGCCGGGTGAGGCCGGATGGCTCAGTCATGGCTGGGAAATCTTCCCCGGTACCAACCGGTGATCATGCCCCGGAGCGAAGCCGGATCCACCAGGAACACGAGACTCACGTGCAGCAGCGTGAAAGCGATGAACAGCCATACCGCCACGAAGTGCCAGTACCGCGCCAGCTCGTATCCGCCGAATACGGTGGTGAGCCAGGAGAGTTGCACGGGCTTGTAAATGGCAAAGCCGCTGAGCGCCGAGATGGCGCCGAGCGCCACGATGAAGGTGTACGCCCCTTTTTGTAGCGCGTTGTGCTTGCCCTGGCGTGGATGCTCCTTGCGGAGTCTCAGGTAGTACAGCTGCATCTGGATGGCAGGCCCGATGTCGCTCGGGCGAAAAACGAGGGAGCGCCATTCTCCCGAGATCGCGAGAAAGGTGAGATAGACGAGGCCAGTTATGACAAAGGGCCAGGCGAGCAGGAAATGCCAGTTGAGCCCTCCGGCCAGCCAGCCGCCGAGTCGGGCCCAGTTGGGTACCGGGTGCCCATCCAATGGGTTGGGCACCGGCAGGAGGTCACCACGGATCCCGAAGTGGGCGTAGGCGTTGTAGATCTGGAGACCGCTGGCGATCATCCCGACCAGGAACACGGCATTGAGCCAATGAGCCAGACGCACCACGCCGGCGTAGCGCTTGACCAGGGGCCGCGGTCCGGAAGTACCTTGGCCCGAGGACGGCTCGGAGGTCGATGTCATAGTGTGAATTTATCAGCCAAGGTGTGCTGGTTCCAACGCCCCGAGGACCGTATGCTATAGAGTACCCTTGTCGAGGCTCTCGATGGGAGATCCGCTAGAGCGCCTTCAATCCAGTGTCGGGGCTGCGTACGAGATCGAGCGAGAGCTCGGACGCGGCGGGATGGCTACGGTGTACCTCGCCCGGGATCTGCGCCATGGCCGCCCCGTAGCCCTCAAGCTGTTGCGCCCTGAGCTGGCGGCAGCGCTCGGATCCGAACGGTTCCAGCGGGAAATCCATCTCGCTGCCGGCCTGCAACACCCCAATATCCTGACGGTGCTCGACTCCGGCGGATCAGGGACTCTGCTGTGGTTCACCATGCCGTTCGTTCAGGGGGAGTCGCTTCGCTCCCACCTCGATCGCGAGCGACAGCTACCGGTGGACGAGGCAGTACGCATTGCGTGCGAGGTGGCGGACGCATTGAGTTGCGCCCATAGCCGGGGCATCGTGCACCGTGACATCAAGCCAGGGAATATCCTGCTCTCTGGCGGCCATGCTCTGGTGACCGACTTCGGGATCGCCCATTCGGTCGACGACAAGACTGCCGACCGGCTCACCGAGAGCGGGATGATAGTAGGAACTCCTGCTTACATGAGCCCGGAGCAGGCCAGCGGTGAGCGGAACCTCGATAGCCGAACCGACATCTACGCGCTCGGCTGCGTGCTCTACGAGATGCTCGCGGGTGAGCCGCCGTTTACCGGCCCAACCGCTCAGTCTGTCGCCGCGAAGCGGCTCACCGATCCCGTGCCTGCCGTCAGTCGGGTGCGGGATACCGTGCCGGCCGGCGTCGAACGCGCGCTCACGCGGGCAATGGCCAAGGTGCCGGCGGACCGGTTTGCCAGCGCGGCGGACTTTGCCGATGCGCTCCGCACGGGACTTTCGGACCGATCAGGCGTCCGCCCTCGCAAACGCTCCGGGTTCCAGTGGCCGATCGCCGGGGTGGCGGCGCTCCTACTGCTTGCGGCTGTCTTCTATCTCAACCGTGGTAGCGGCCCCGGTGAGCCTGCCGGACCGATTCCCCTCGCCGTTCTTCCGTTCCGCACCTTTGGCGCCGCAGGCGATTCGAGCGTCCTGGCGATCGGCATCCCCGACGCCATCATCACCCGTCTCGCCGGCGTGCGGCAAATGCGCCTCCGTCCCACCAGCGCGGTCCTCCCCTATGCCGGCAAGGATGCCGACCCCGGCGAGATTGGGCGGGCACTCGCGGTACGGTATCTGCTCACCGGCACCGTGCAGGCCGCGGGCGATCGGCTTCGGGTGAGCGTTCAGCTGGTGCGCGCGGGGGACGGCTCACCATTGTGGGGATCTCACTACGACCTCGCCCGCAAAGATCTGCTCACCCTGCAGGACTCGATCGCCGAGCGCGTGAGCGCGAGCCTCGCGGTGCGCTTGAGCGCCGATGAGCACGACCGACTCTACCTGCGGTACACCGCGAACCCCGCTGCGTACGAATGGTATCTCAGAGGCCGTTCTCAGTTGGCTCGCGTCACAGAAGACGGCACCAAGGCCGCGCTCCAGGCGTTCGAGCGGGCACTCGCGCTGGATTCGAGCTACGCGCTGGCCCAGGCCGGGCTTGCCATGGCGAGCGCGGACATGCACCTGCGCTTCGCGTCGGGGCCCGAGGTCAAGGTATGGGGCGAGCGGGCCAAGGAGGAGGCAGCGCGCGCGCTCGCTCTCGACCCCAACCTGGCTGAGGCGCATCTAGCGAAGGCGGCGGTGAGCCGGAAGGCGGATTTCGATTGGGAAACTACCCTCGAGGAGAGCGGGCGCGCCCTCGCACTCAATCCGAACCTGGATGTGGCCCACTACTTCCGGGAGGCCGCATTCTACCATCTTGGACTCTTCGACCTGGCCGAGCGGGAAGACCGAGAGGCCCTCGGCATGGATCCCGCCGATCAGGTGGAACAGCTCCGAACCCGTGGAGTCGTGGCGTTTCTCCAGGGACGGTACCCCGAGGCCGTAAAGAACCTCGAAGCGGCCCGCCGAAGCAGCAGCCGGGCGTACACCGACTCGTACCTGGCCCAGGCCTACTACTACAGCGGCGATTCGACCCGCGCGATTGCGACGCTGGACTCGCTCAGCCAGATCGCTTCAGCACCTGCGGCCAACCGGGCTCGTGCCGCCCTGGCGAGCTTCCTGGCCCACAAGGGAGAGAAGGAAGAAGCGGAAGCGTTGATCGCGATGGTGGTCGGTAAGGAGGGCTATGTCGACCACCATGTGGCCTATAGCCTCGGAGCCGCCTACGCTCAGTTGGGTCAGCCGGAGCAGGCGGCGAATTGGCTCACCAAAGCGATGGAGACCGGCTTTCCCTGTTATCCCTGGTTCGAGCGGGACCCGCTGCTCGACCCGGTGCGCCAGGATCCTCGGGTCAGCCGGGTACTGACGCAACTCCGTCAGTCGTGGGAAGCCGCCAAGAACCGCTATTCGTAGCGATTGGGGAGTGTCGTCGCGGGCACCTCGAGCAGTATGGCGGCGGCCTGCAAGCCGCTGGTGAGGGCACCCGATACCGTCCCGTTAAGTCCCTCGCCGGCCAGCGCCTCGCCCGCCAGGAACAGCGTTCCAGCGACCGGCCTCCGCAAGCTCTCTCTGGCCGCCAAGGCGCCGACTCCGCCGTAACTGTAGGCTCCCCGGGAAAAGGAATCCATCGACCAGTCGTGGGTGTAGACCGCCCGAACCCGCGACTCGAGCATTTGCACCGTCCGGCCAAAGATGCTCGCGGCCGACTGGAGTGCCAGTCGAGCTACCTCATCGTGAGTCCGTCCCGCCATCACCTGGGCCCGAGGTCCGCCTACCCAGCCCGTGATAAAAGGCAGGCTCGGAGTTGCGGTAGTCCACCACACCGGAAACGGCTGATCCCTTCCAAGGACGAACATCGGTGGGGGGCGATTCGCTTCCATCCACCACGCGGTATCGAACCAAAGGTCGATCCGCCGGGCGGCTCCCATTTCCAACGCACCCAGCGCCTCTGGCCAGCCGGTGGGCAGTGGATCGAGGTCCACGCTCCCTTCGCTCTCTTTGCCCGCTTTCAAGACACCGAGGGGAACGGTCAGAACCGCCTGGGAGGCGGCGAGCTCGATGGCATCACCATTGGGGCGTCGGGCTTCGACCTCGACCTCGCCTGTCCTCCAGCGGAGCCCAGTGACAATGGTTTCCGTCTGCACCCGCACCAGATCCGGATTGAGCCATGACCTGAGGGCGGACGCCAGCGTGCCGTAGCCTCCCTCGAGCCGGACCACGCTCGGTCCATCCTTCGCCATTGCGGCCTCATTTTCCGCCAGAGCGGCAGTTCCGAAGCGCTCGAGGTCGGCCGCATGGAATCCTTCGAGGTAGTCGGTCAGCGCTTCCATCTCGTCGGTGGTGAAATCGGCCCCGGCCGCCTCGCGGATCGCCTGGGCGACCGGCACATCTCCTACTTTGGGGAGGGCCGATTCACGAAGCCGGTCGGCGAGCGACTCCACATCGAGCAACGGCTTTGTTCCATGCCCATGACCTCGCTGGTGTCGCTCCGGCACTTCCTGCAGGGGGAGGCGGGCACGGTGAAGCACCTGGACCAAGTCTGCTGACCTGCCTTGAACGAACTCGGCGCCGAGCTCGATCGGATGCTCGCCGGCAGGATCGAGCACCGTGTGGACCCGACCGCCAAGCCGGGCGCGGGCTTCAATGAGGATCACCCGCCGGCCGGCTTCGGCGAGGCGACCGGCCGCCGCCAAACCCGCCACTCCGCCGCCCACTACGACAACATCGCAGCGAATCACGGATTCTTGTCCCTTGGTTTTCTACTCGTACCGGAGCGCTACGATGGGGTCGAGCTTGGAGGCTTTGCGCGCGGGCCAGATGCCGAAGAAGAGTCCCACGGCCGCACTAAAGACGAATGCAATGGCGACCGCCATCGGGGAGATGAGGGTGTTCCACTGCATCACTTTCGCGAGCAGGATTGCCGTACCGATCCCGAGCAGGATGCCGAGAATGCCGCCCAGCAGACAGAGCGTGAGCGCCTCGATCAGAAACTGCATCATGATGTTGAGCCGGGTAGCCCCGAGCGCCTTGCGGACACCGATCTCACGGGTGCGCTCCGTCACTGACACCAGCATGATGTTCATGATGCCGATCCCGCCCACCAGCAGGCTCACCGCCGCAATGCTGGCCAGGAGGCTGGTGAACACCTGAGTGGCCTGCTCCTGGGTGGCGAGCACATCCTGCTGATTCCGGATGGTGAAGTCGTTCTCCCCCCCGGGCCGGATCTTGTGTTCCCGCCGGAGGACCCGCTCCAGGTCCACCATCCCCTGCTCGATCGGTACGCTGTCGGCGACCTGCACCGAGAAGGACCGCACCCGGTTGCTCCCGAAGACGCGGTAGCGGGCCGTGTTCAGCGGGATGAGGATCTGCTCGTCGGGATTGCCGAAGCCGCCGGCGGAGCCCTTCTCGCCGAGGACGCCGATCACCTCGAAGGGAATTCCCCGGATGAGCAGGGTCTGGTTGATCATGCCGGCCGGGTTGCCGCCGAGCATTCGGGGCACTGCCGCACCCAGGACGGCATACCTCTCCCGCGCCTCATCCTCACCCTGGCTGAACATCCGCCCGTAACCGACGGTGAAGTTGCGGACGTCGGTGTAGTTGGACGTCGTCCCGACCACGTTCACATTGCTGTTCTGGTTGCCGTATTTGACCTGGAGAGACTGCTGCATTTCCGGGACGACAGCCTTGAGCAGCGGTGCGTCACGCCGGAGGGCATCGTAGTCGTCGGTGCTCAGGATGGTGCGGTCGGTGATTCTGATTCCGCCTTGGCTGGTCTGGCCCGCCAGGACCGTGAAGACGTTGGCGCCCAGGGCGGCAATCCGGTCCTGGACCGCCTTCTGCGCCCCGTTGCCCAAGGCAACCATCGTGATCACCGCCCCGACACCGATGATGATGCCGAGCATCGTGAGCGCCGACCGGAGCATGTTTGCCCTGATCGACTGCAAGGCGACTGCAAGGGTCTCACCCAGCAGCATGCTAGGGCCGCGTGCCCGCGGGTGGTTGGGCAGTCTGCTGCCGCATGCCGGGCACCGCTCCGCCACCAGTGACTCGATTGAACCGGTCCCGCATGTCCTGCTGCGACTGCACCAGGCTCGCGCTCGGCAGCACCAGAACGGAATCCGACGGGGTCAGGCCCTCCAACACCTCGCTGTAGTCGAGGTCGGTGAGGCCGGTCCGGATCCAGACCGGAGTTACCTGGCCGTTTCGCTTGACGAACACGATGTAGCGGGAGCCCACCCCTTGGGCCTGGCCACGGCCGCGTCGGCCGCCAGCTCTGCTGGTGCCATCGCTACCACCCGTGGCCGGCGCCGCTCCCATTGAGGCACGCCTTGCCGAATCGTTCGTCGTGGTCCTGCTCGACGAATCCTTCACCGTGAGTCGGCTCGACGAATCGTTGGCTGGCCTAGCGGCCGCGAGCTGTTGCTGGACGGCGGCGGGGGAGAGCCCCAGCACCTGGGCCGCCGATCCGACGTCTCGCGCAGTCCGGAGCGCCGCATTGGGCACCGCGAGCACGCTGTCGCGCTGTCCCACGTGCACTTCGACTTCCGCGTTCATCCCGGGCCGCAACAACCCCTCCTTGTTGTCGATCCGGACCAGCACCGGAAACATCGTGACGTTCTGCTCGGTCTGCGCCTGGGGCTCGATCTTGAGTACGGTCCCCGTGAACGGCCGGTTGGGGAACGCGTCCACTGTGACGGTGGCAGGCTGGCCCGGCTGCACCTTCCCGACGTCGGTCTCATCGACAAGGGTGCGGACCTGTACCTGGTTCAGGTTGGCCATCTTGATCAGGGTAGTCCCGCCGCTCACGTTGGAGGTGGCTGAGGCGATAACCTGCCCCCGCTCGACATCCTTCTCGAGGACGGTGCCAGTGATGGGCGCGCGAACGTCGGTGTCCTCCAGCTGAATTTTTGCATTGTCCACATCGACCTGGGAGCGCACCACCGCCGAGCGCGCGTCGGCGTAGTCGAGTAGCGCCTGCTCATGCTCCTGCTCGGTGATGGACCGGGATTGGAAGAGCTCGTCGGCCCTGCGCTTCTGGCTGGTCGAATTGGCCAGCTTGGCCTTGGCGACATCCAGATCGGCCTGAGCCTGTGCCATGGTGTTGCGGGCATTCCGCGGGTCGATACGCACCAGCGGCGCACCTCGCTTCACGATCTCGCCGGTCTCCGCGTTTAGCTGCAGGATCTCACCGGACGCCTTCGATTTCACCTCGACCGTGGTGTCAGGCTGGACGGTGCCGGAGGCCTGGGCGGAGACGACAATGTCGCGCCGCTCGACCGGGAGGGCCTGATAGGGGACCGGGGCTGTCGCCTTCTTGCAGCTCGCCAGAAGGGCGACGCCAAGAGCGATCCTCATGCCGAGTTGCATTCAATTCCCAGCCTTTCCCGCCGTCTCGAAGTCCCGCTCCATCTTGCCGTCCCTGAGGTGCACCTGCCGGCGCGCGTGCTCGGCGATATCGTGCTCATGGGTCACGAGAATGATGGTCTGCCCATCCTGATGCAACGCCTCGAACAGCGACAAGATCTCCTCACTGGTGGTGCTGTCGAGATTGCCGGTGGGCTCGTCGGCCAGGAGGATGCTGGGTCGAGTAACCAGTGCACGGGCGATCGCCACTCGCTGACGCTGGCCGCCAGACAGCTCGTTGGGACGGTGATTCATCCGGTCGCTCAGGCCGACTCGTTTGAGGGCTTCGCTGGCCAGGTCCCGCCTTTCCTTGCCACCCAAGCCGGCGTACACCAGGGGCAGCTCGACATTGTGGAGGCTGGTGGCGCGCGGCAGCAGGTTGAACGTCTGGAACACGAAGCCGATCTCCTTGTTGCGGATCCGGGCCAGCTCGTCGTCCTCCAGCTCCGAGACCCGATGCCCGTTCAGCCAGTACTCACCCGCGGTGGGGCTGTCGAGGCAGCCGATCAGGTTCATGAGAGTGGATTTTCCCGAGCCCGACGGCCCCATGATCGCAACGAACTCATTCTTGCGGATCATCAGGTCCACTCCTCGGAGCGCGCGCACGATCTCGCCACCCATGTCGTACTCACGCTGAAGATTACGGGTGACGATGACCGCGTCCCGAGGGACATCGGCGGGGAGCATTGCCATCCGCTCCTCGGTGTTCGGCAGGGTGCTGGTCACAGGTTCCGTCCGATCAGCGCTTCGAGCTGCGCCTTGGCGCGGAGGTAATCGAAACGGGCGTTCACCTGGTCCACCTCCGCCTGGTTGAGGGCCTCCTGCGACGTAAGCAGGTCCACGATGGTCGATATGCCGAGCCGATAGCGCTCCTGCTGCACTCGCAGATCTTCCCGGGCCGCCACGACGCTGGTCCCGGTGATCTCGATCCTGGCGCGCGCCGCGTCCAACTCGGCCACCCAGGTGATCACCTCGGCCTGAACGGCGCGCTGCGCATCGGCGGCGGTGGCCTCGGCCACATCGAGGTCGGCCTCGCGCTGCACGATAGTCAGCTCGCGCTCGAAGCCGTTGAACAAGGTCCACCGGAGGGACAGGCTCAGCTGACGCTGATTCTGCAGACTGTAGTCGTTGGCCCGGCTGCCGTTCCAGCCCGTGTTGGCGGCCAGATTGAGGGTCGGCCAGTAGGCGGAGCGGGAGGCACTCACCGTCGCTCTTGCTGCGGCCGCGCTGGCGGCCGCGCTCCTGACGCGCGGCGACCGGGACTCCGCTTCAACCCGTAAGGCCTGGGTGTCGATCACCGGCTGGACTCTATAAAAGGCGGAGTCGTCGATGGCGTGCACTCGCCCGTTGGTCCCGATCAGGCGCGCCAGGGTTGCCTCCGCTGCAGCCAGCTGAGCCTGAGTGCTGATCAAGTCGAGCTGCGTCGTGCCCAGCGTTACCAGCGAGCGGAGGGAGTCGGATCGGGTGGCGGAGCCGGCTCTGAGCTTGGCGACCGACGTCTTGAGTTGTTCCTCAGCCCGGCGCACGCTGGTCTCCCGAACCCGGAGAAGCTGAGCCGCCGCCAGCGCGTCGAGGAACTGGTTGGTGGTGGTCAGCGCCTGCTGAAACCTCGCGTCGATCAGGGACGCATCCGCAGCATTCTCGCCCGCGCGGGCCGCCCGCATGTCTGCCCCGCGGCGGAACCCGGTGAACAGATCGACGTTGGCAGAGAGGGAGGTGTTAATGCTGCGGTTGCTGGTGTTGCCGCTGGTGAGCTGGCCAGTGATCGGATCGATCCGGCCGGTGCCCTCGGAGAAGAAGTCACTGGCCGACGAGCTCGCCGACAGGGTGGGAAGGAAGGCCCCCCAGGCGCTCCTGCGAGTAGCTCCGGCGGTCCGGACACCGGCGGTGGCCCGGATAACGTCCGGCTGAACCCGCTCTGAGAGCCTGATGGCCTCGGCCAGGGTGACCGACCGGGCTTGGGGCGGACTCTGTGCCACTAGGCCGGAAAACCCGGCACTGGTCTGGAGCAGCGCCGCAATCAGGAAACGACCATGCACCATGTGCGCGACTCCAAGGGGTCCAACCGCGGCGAACAGCTCATCGAACGAATAGTCGTACTGAAAGTTTCACTCAGAAACGCAGGTCTCTCGAGGTCTGATTCCCAGGGCCATAGGCTGGTCGCAATTCTAGCGGTCAGCCCGTCGGCGAAACGCCTCCCGTGCCGCGCCGAGCGCGAACCAGGCGCAGAG
Source organism: Gemmatimonadales bacterium (assembly GCA_035936675.1). Lineage (GTDB taxonomy): Bacteria > Gemmatimonadota > Gemmatimonadetes > Gemmatimonadales > GWC2-71-9 > CAVVWJ01. Next base: position 65 of record DASYVW010000091.1, on the reverse strand, counting down.
TGCGGCCAGCACGTAGGCGGAGGTCCTGGGGATGGCAACGAGCAGCAGCCCCAGGACGACGAATA
>DASYVW010000090.1:0-3380 GCA_035936675.1 Gemmatimonadales bacterium | reverse complement strand
CGCGATATGCTGCCGGCTCAGGGAGAGCTCGAGCGGCCGACCGGTCCGGATATCCACCGAGAGTTCCCCCAACCGCCGGCGCATCCGGCCGGAGAGCCGGATCGGAATCTCTCCCAGAGTCCCGCCGAAGTGTGTCTGGTTGAGCTGGTGATAGAGCGTCTCCAGCCGGTGAAGCAGGAGCAGGTCCCCTGAGCGGGGACGCTCGCGGCGGCCGTGTCCCGCCGGCGGCGGCGCGTGCTCCTCCACCGGGAACTGGAGAAACTCGCGCTCGGCCACTCGGCGCAGGGCCCGAGGAACCCGGCGGTTGAGGAATCGAACGATTGCCTTGAGCACCCGGTCGGGCGCGTGGGCGTAGCCTCGATGAATGCGGAGGATGCGCCGATTGAGGCTGAGCATCACCGTACGGTTGGTATGGGTGACGACTCGCTCTATCTCCCGCAGTCCAAGCATCAGTAAGCGGTTCTCGAGCACCAGATGTACTTCCTTCCCCGCGTCCCTGCTTCCCCGCTTCCCCGCCTCTCTCACAGCCCCTGATCCCCACCCGCGACCGACACCGCCACCTTGGGCGCCCCCTTGCGGCCGAACGAGACCTTGTCCGAGGGGATGAAGTGCTTTTGCTCGGACACCCAGCGATAGTGCTGGATGTGCACCGATTGCTCGTCGATGGTGACCAGGTTGAACACCGAAGGCCGACCGCCCCGTTGCCGGTAACTGTGGGTGCCGGACGTGCTGACGGCGACTCCCCCTTCGATCTGTCCAGCTCCCTCGTAATGATCGTGGCCGCAGAGGATCACGTCGGCCCCGGTGGCGAAGAGCCGCTTGTGGGCCGAGCGCCAACGAGCCAGTCCCATCCGGCCGGTGCCGCCGGCAAGCACGTTGTGGTGGACCACGAGCACCTTGACCAGTCCAGGGGCCGCGCTCGCGAAGATCTTCTGCACCCGCCTGGTCTCCGATCTCGGGAGATGTCCCTTCACCGCGAGGTCCCGGAGGTTCCAGGTGAGCGAGCCGAAGGCGACCCCATAGCTGCTCAGAGCGCCCGCCATGATCGCGCCGGGGACCTCGAGTACCGGCCGCAGCTCCTCATAGTACCGAAGGTACTTGTCGTATTTGCGCTTCTCCCCCAGCAAGCCTAAGGGACTCTTCCACCATTCGATATCGTGGTTCCCAGGAACGACGATTGCGGGGATCTGCTTCCGCATGCGGTACAGGAAGACGTGCGCCGCCTGGAACTCGCCGTGCCGGGCGCGCTGGCTCAGGTCGCCCGAGACGACGATCGCCGTCGGCTTGAGGCTGGGAAGGAATTCCTCGAGCGCCTCGATCTGCTTGAGATCGGCAAAACCGCCGAAATGGAGATCGGAGAGATGGACGATGATGACCGGGGAATTCATCGCGCCCATTCTACTCTGTCACCGCGAGCATCGCCAATTCTGTCATCCTGAGCGAAGCGAAGGATCCCTCGGAGCGGCCACGGAGAGATTCTTCGCTGCGCTCAGAATGACAATCTTTCACCATATCACTCGAATTTTGTAGGTCAGCACTGCCTCCCCCCGCGCGGGCACCCGCACCCTGAAGCGGCTGATGGTGGACGACACCTTCTCCGCCGGAACCGAGCTCGACACGACGCTCCATTCTCCGGCGCGCTCTTCCTCCACATCGACGGTCACGACGCTGTCGGTCGCGTTCTTGAGCGTCACCCGATAGTCCGCAGTGGCCACGGTGTAGACCCCGCGGGCCTTGGTGCTGTCGCGGCGGGTAGCGTAGTTCATCTGCAGCCGCTTGGCGGTGATATCGAACGCGGTGCCGGCGTTGAGCTTCATGTCGCTGCCCGCGGGGGTGTGATTGAGCGACGCCTCGCCCACGAGCTGCAGCCCGCCGGAGCTGTCGGGGAGGTACAGCCGGGCGACTCCGCCGGGCAGCGGCCGGTCGCCAAAATCAGTTTTCCGCGGACGCTTCAAGGTGTAGATCACCTCGACCGGCGGCTCGGTCTCCTCGCCCATCTGGGGCAGGAAGCCCCAGTATGGCACGTCCCCGTGCACCACGTAATTCCGCTCGTACTTCACCTGCGCCGGCTCAAAGAAGGCGACCGACGTGGTCAGGCCGGGGAGCAGGGTGCTCCGTCCAGGCAGGCTATATAGATGAAACTCTCCGACCTTCTGCTCGGTGGCCGCCCCATCGCTCATGGCCAGCTCGGAGACCGCCATCCGTCGGGCCATTAGTTTGTCCTGGCGCGCCTCCGGGGCTCCCGCCCGGCTCACCGACCCGGCCAACAGGCGGATCTCGGCGTTCTCCGCGCGAAGCGATTGGGACGGGATCACGGCCATGCCGGTGACCCGGGCGTCGGGCCGGCCCAGCACGACCTGATAGCTCGCCTGCCAGGAGGCACCGGTTGTGAAGTAGCCCACCCGGATCTGGTCCTGCCCCTTGCTGCTCTGGACTCCCACGACCGCGGTCGGCTCGACCACGACCAGATCGCTGGGATAAAAAGCCTCACCGGGCGCCTGGAAGCTGATCCGCCCGTCCGGCATCTGAAGCCGGAGCGGATCGACACCGAGTACCAGTGCGCTCACCGTGTCCCTTGGATCGGAAAGCCGGAACACCAGCCGCTTGCCCACAGACCGCCGGAGCACGCTCGCCTCGTCCACGGCACCGTCGTAGGAGATCCGCTCGATGTTAACCGTGGAGTCCAGGGAGAAGAGCGTCGCCGGATCGAGGGCGCCCAGCGCCAGTCGCTGGGTGGAGGCGCCCTTGGGTATGGCCGTCTGCAACGTGCGCCGGACCAGCACCCGGCCGTCGTTGTAGATCGTGAGGGAGGTCTGGGCGTGAAGAGAAGCGGGGACGCGGGGAAGCGGGGAAGCAAAAGCGAAGAGAAGAGCTCCGACTCGCATCGATCCGCTGAGTACGTGAGCCCATCGAGCAGTCTCTTGCTTCCCCGCGTCCCCGCCTCCGCGCTGACCTTCCCCGCTTCCCCGCTTTCCGTCTGTCATTTGGGCAAATACTCCATGGCGACCTGGGTGGCGATCCGGCGAACGATGATGTAGGTGGCCAGCACGGCGATGCCGCCGTACAGGCGAGCCATGGGTGCTGCGGTGACCCGGATGGCGACGTAGGCGGCCATCAGCACCGTCGCCGCGAGGGAGATGCGGTTGGCCAGCCGGCTTGCACGCCGCCTGCGCTCCCTCAGGCAGTCGGGACAGAGCTCGCCCCAACCCAGCCCGCGAACGCGGCGCTCGCACTTGACGCAGGGAACCTCAGGCAGCCCGCTTGGCAACGGCACTGCCGAACTCCTCCGTGCTGGCGGTGCCGCCCAGGTCGCGGGTGCGGATACCGTCGCGAACAATTGTAGTGAAGATGGCGTCCCGGAGCCTCTGAGCGCGATCCAG
>DASYVW010000089.1:0-7257 GCA_035936675.1 Gemmatimonadales bacterium | reverse complement strand
GCTCGATCTCGAGGCGGAGCGGCGGGCTCTATCGCTCTCCGAGCTGATCGGGGTTCACCGGGGGAAGACCGGCGCCTTGATCCGGGCTGCCTGTGTGCTGGGTGGCATGGCGGCTGAGGCCGATGCGGACGAGTTGGCCGGCCTCACCGCCTTTGGAGAAGACATCGGACTCGCGTTCCAGATCACCGATGACGTGCTCGATGCCACCGGCACGAGCGACGAGCTGGGCAAACCCGCCGGGCGTGACGCCGAGCTGAAGAAGTCCACGTACGTGGTTCTCTGCGGCGTCGACGGGGCTCGGCGGGAGGCCGAGCGGCTCGCCGGGAGCGCCGTGTCCCACTTGGATCGCGCCGGTGTCCCGTCAGGGGCACTGGGGGCCTTGGCCGGATATATTGTAAGTAGGAGTTCGTAGCGATTGTCATTCCGAGCGCAGCGAGGAATCTGCTCCACCGGTCCCTGGGGCCAGCGGGCTAGATTCCTCGCTGCGCTCGGAATGACAGGGCTTTGACATCCCAAACCCGATCCCTATGTCTCTGCTCCCGACCATTAAATCCCCCGAAGACCTCAAGCGCCTCCGCCGCGACCAGCTCCCCGAGCTGGCCCAGGAGATCCGCAACCGGCTCATCGAGTGCTGCTCGATTACCGGCGGCCATATCGGGGCCAGCCTCGGCGTGGTCGAGTTGAGCATCGCCCTCCTCTACGAGTTCGACTCGCCGGCTGACAAGATTGTCTGGGACGTAGGGCATCAGGCCTACGCCTGGAAGCTCCTCACCGGCCGGAACGAGCCATTCCCCACCCTGCGCCAACGCGACGGGATCTCCGGCTTCCTCAAGCGCACCGAAAGCGAGCACGATCAGTTCGGCGCCGGTCACGCGGGCACCGCCATGTCGGCAGCGCTGGGCATGGCCACCGCGCGGGATCTCAAAGGGGAGCAGCACAAGGTGATCGCCGTGGTGGGCGATGGCGCGCTCACCTGCGGGCTCTCCTATGAGGGGATGAACAACGCGGGTCACTCCGAGCGTGACATCATCCTGATCGTGAACGACAATGGGATGTCCATCTCGGCCAATGTGGGCGCCATGCCCAAGATGCTGGGCCGCATCGTCGCCGATCCCCGGACCAACAAGCTCCGCGAGCGGATCAAGGGGATGACCTTTGCCCTCGGTGGAGTCTTCGGCGAGGGGCTGGTGGAGTTCGCCCGCAACGTAGAGGAGAGTGTCAAGAATCTCTTCTCGCCCGGTATGCTGTTCGAGGAGCTCGGCTTCCGCTATTTCGGCCCCATCGATGGGCACGACCTCCCGAAGCTCTGTGATACACTGAGGTTCGTGGGTGGCATGGAAGGACCCCGGGTGATTCACGTCATCACCCAGAAGGGGAAGGGATTCTCTTTTGCGGAGTCCAACCAGGAGAAGTGGCACGGACTCGCCGCGTACGACCCACTGACCGGTGAGGCACGAAAGAAATCGAGCGGTCCGCCGACCTGGACCCAGGTATTCGGTGCCGGCCTCACGGCGCTTGGGGGCGAACACCCCGAGCTAGTGGCGATCACCGCCGCAATGCCCTCGGGGACCGGCACCAGTGTGTTTCAGGAGAAATATCCCGAGCGTTTCTTCGATGTTGGGATCGCGGAGGGCCATGCGGTGACCTTCGCAGGAGGCTTGGCCACCCAGGGTATCCGTCCAGTCTGCGCGATCTACAGCACGTTCCTCCAGCGGGCCTACGACAACCTCATCCACGATGTGGCCGTGCAGCGCCTGCCGGTGATCTTCGCCATGGACCGCGCGGGGCTGGTAGGCGAGGATGGTCAGACCCACATGGGGCTGTACGACATCGCCTATATGCTGGCCGTCCCCGGCATGACCGTGACCGCACCAAAGGACGGGGATGAGCTGATCGGGCTGCTCCGAACCGCGCTCGCCCATAACGGCCCGTTCTCCACCCGATACCCCCGTGACAAGGCGCCGGCCGAGCCCCGCCCCGCGGCCGAGATTCCGGCAGTGCCCTACGGCACCTGGGAACAGCTGCGCCGGGGAAAGGACGTGGCGATCCTGGCCGCGGGTACAATGGTACTCCCCGCAGTTCAGGCGGCCGAGCTCCTGGCCGAGGACGGCGTCGACTGCGCGGTGGTGAACTGCCGGTTTCTCAAGCCGATCGACTCGGTGATGCTCGAGGCCCTGACCCAGCAGCATCGGACGCTGGTCACAGTCGAGGAGGGCACGATCGTTAATGGATTCGGCGCCCACCTGGCCGAAACGCTCCAGACGACGCATCCGGAGGTGCGCGTCGTTGCCCTTGGTGTGCCTGACCGTCTCATCGAGCAGGCTCCCCGTGCCGAACAGCTCGACACGTATGGCCTGACCGCGGCCGGCATCGCACGGCGCATTACCGCGTTGCAGCACGAGGAGAGCCTCGAGGCCCGATGAAGGTCGGCGTCGTCGGGAATCCGCGGTACGGGGACCTTAAGGGCGTCCTCGAGCACGTCGCCATCTCGGCGCCGCAGCGGGGCATCACACTTTACTGCGAGCCCCGTCTCGAGCCGTTCTGGGCCCGCAAAGTTTCCTCGTTCGAGGGCGTCGATCTCGACGCGCTGCTCACCTTCGGGGGAGATGGGACGTTGCTGAGGGGAGCACGTCTGCTCGGCGCGCGCGAGACCCCCATCCTGGGTGTCAATCTCGGCCGGGTCGGCTTCCTCACCACCGCCACCCGCGAATCCCTCGATCCCGCGCTGGATGCGCTGGTGGCCGGGCGTTATGAGATCGAAAAGCGCCAGGCGCTCCGCGCCGCTATCCGCGACCCCGAGGGAGAGACCCGGGCGACCCAGATGGCGGTAAACGACGTCGCGGTGCACAAGGGCGGCGTGGCTCGCGTTATCCGGGTGAACGTCTTCATCCAAGGCGAGAACGTCGGTCCCTATAGCGCCGATGGCATTATCGTCGCCACGCCCACCGGTTCTACCGCGTACAGCCTGAGCGCGGGCGGTCCGATCGTCGTACCAGGCGTCGAAGCAATGGTCGTCACTCCGATTGCAGCGCACACGCTTGCCGTACGGGCCCTCGTAGTCCCCGCCACCTATCGCATCGTCATCGAGCCGATGGCCGGGTGGGCCGACGATCTGCTAGTCTCGTTTGACGGCCAGACTGGTACCACGCTCGCGCCGGGCGAGAGTGTAGACGTATGCCGCGCGGATCACCGGGTGTGCCTCATCCGCCTTGGCGGAGAGGGATTTTTCGAACGGATGCGGCAGAAGCTCCACTGGGGCGATCTGTCTGGTAGGGAAATCAAGGATTGACCTTTGCTCGCTGAGCTCCGCGTCCGAGACCTCGCCACCATCGCCGACGTCACCCTCCAGCTCGGCCCCGGCCTCAACGTGCTCACCGGTGAGACCGGCGCTGGGAAATCGATGCTGGTGGATGCCCTTGCGCTGCTCCTGGGCGAGCGGGCGGCAAGCGGCGGCGTTCGTCCGGGCGCCGCAAAGTCCGTCGTCGAGGGCGCGTTCGAAGGGATCGATGCCGGTACCCGCCGGCAGATCGAGGAGCTGGGGCTCGACGTCGAAGAGGGCCGAGTGGTGGTGCGGCGCGAAGTCTCTGCCGAGGGGCGGTCGCGAGCGTGGGTCAACGGCAGCCCGACCACCGCGGCAGTGCTGGCGGACCTCGGCGCACTGCTGGTCGATCTCCACGGACAGCACGAGACCCAATCGCTCCTGCATACCGAAGCTCAGCGGGACATTCTCGATGCATTTGGGCACGCCGAGGCAGAGCGGGGAGCCGTGGCCGAGGCGCACGCTACCGTGGCGGCGCTCCGGGCCGAGCAGTCGGCCCTCGTGGCCCGGCGCGATGAGGTGCGCCGCCGGGCGGACTACTTGCGCCATGTCGTCGATGAAATCGATGCCGCCAGGATCAAACCGGGCGAGGATGAGGCGCTTCAGATAGAGGCCCGACGCCTCAGCCAGGCCGGGGCGCTGGTCGAGCAGGCACAGCGGATCGTCGAGGCACTCGAAGGGGAGGGCGGCAACGCGCTTGGGGCGCTCGGTCTGGCAAACCGGGCGCTGGCGGGTCTCGAGAAGGTGGACCCAACGACCGGGGAATGGCGCGAGCTGTTGGATGGCGCGTACGCCAATCTTTCGGAGCTGAGCCGGCTGGCCACCGAGTACGCCGGCTCCGTCCAGGAGGACCCGGACCGGCTGGCTGGGGTCGAGCGGCGTCGCGACCTGCTGTTCCGGCTCACCAGCAAGTATGGCGCGACGCTCGAGGCGGTGTTGGCAACCCGCGAGGAGGCGGCCGCCGAGCTGGACCTGCTGGACACGGCGGACACCGACTTGCGCGGGCTGGCGGCCCGCCGGGACGCAACCGAGACAGCCCTCCGGGCCGCGGCCGATGCATTGAGTGCGCGGAGGGCTGAAGGCTCGGATCGGCTGGCGCGCGGAGTGAACCGGCTGCTGCCTAAGTTGGGACTGGCCGGCGGGAAGCTGTCCGTCCTGCTCACCCCACTGGAGGAGCCCGGCCCACACGGACGAGAGAGCGTGCAGCTGCATGTCCAGCTCAACGTCGGGCTGGAGGCCAAGCCGCTGGCCAAGGTGGCGTCAGGCGGTGAGCTCTCCAGGCTGATGCTCGCGCTCAAGGTCGTGCTGGTGAAGCACGATGCCATCGCGACGCTGGTGTTCGACGAGGTGGACCAGGGAATTGGGGGCGAGACCGGTGCCCAGGTGGGATCAGCGCTTGCCGAGGTCGCGGAGCGGCATCAAGTGCTGGTCATCACCCACCTGCCGCAGATCGCCGCCCGAGCGGACAGCCATCTGGTGGTGTCGAAGGAGGCACGGCGCGGGATCGCCACGAGCGACGTGCAGGTGCTTCATGGCGAGGACCAGATCAACGAAATCGCGCGCATGCTCGGCGATGCGGAGGGCGAGGCCGCGCGGCGGCATGCTCAGGCACTGCTACGAACACCGGAAACGGCCAAGAGACGGTGAGATGTCATTCCGAGCGCAGCGAGGTATGACAGATGCTCACCAGATCCCGAAATACACCCTCAACTGCGCCGCCAACCTGTGGGTGTCGGGCACCCTCCCGCCGCCGGCCCGCAGCACCCGCTCGTAACTCCAGCTCGCATCCACCGGTAGTCCAGTCCCGCCCGGCCGTAGCCCGCCGGGGTTGCCGTAGGTTATTCCAACCGAGAGCACCGTAGCGTTCGCGCTGCTCTCCTCTGCCAGCACGCTCGCGTCAACTCCTGGGATCGCCCCGCTCGGTGTGGCGTACGCGACCACATCGGACTTGCGAGACCAGTGCTCCAGTCCCGCCTGGAGGGCAAGCGTTCGGGCCAGCCGGTAGAAAGGCCGCACGCCGAAAGCCAGGATGTCACCGGGATTGCGTCGCACGAGGGCGAGCCACTCGGGACCAACCAGCGGCTGGCTTGGAGCAGTCACCCGGACCAGGATGTTCGAGGGAAGCTGTCGCACGTAGCTGCCGCTGAGCCGCGCGCCCAGGGCACCTGAGCCAATGTCAGTCGTCACGTCCACCTGGATGTCGGTCTGCCCGTCACCAGTCCCGATATCGAGTGGATGATCACTCCGGTCGCGACGACCGGTTGGAAAACGGACCAGGCCGGAGATCGCCGTCCGAAAGCCGCCACGATGCGTGCCGAGGTCCCAGTGGTCGATCAGAGTGACTGCCGCTCCTGCTTCGGCGTCGCCGCGAAAGGTCAACGGTCTGCTGTCGAGCCTGAGGGCGAGAGGGACAGTGAGGAACTGCTCGAATCCGGCCTGATCCAGCACGGCGTCCGGGAGCGCGGGAAGAGCGGTGAAGCCGGGCACGTTCAGATTGGTCTCGAGCGTGCCCTGAAGCGCCGTGACCCGTGCATCGAGCGCGGTTCCGGCGCCACTCGTCGCTGTGGGTACAAAAGGGGAAGCGGTGGCCGGATCGGCGAGCAGACCGAACAGGTCGGCCCTGAGCGCTGTAGCATCGGCCAGCGTTGCTACCGCCAGTGCCCGCTGAGCCGGATTGGCGTCGTAGTCGCCGGCCGCGAGCTTGCTCCCGAGATCGGCTAACGCCGCGTCGAAGTCCGCGAAGAACGAAAGCTGGTTGATCTGGCCGGGGTTCACGCCGGCATCCGCCGAGGCGGGATCCAACTGCATCCGCGACTGCACGCGCGTCCGGACCAGGGGTATTCGTCCAAAGATCGTGATCGCGTTGGTAATGCCGAGGCTCAGGCCGAGGAACCCGGTCCCGACATCGGCGTGCGCATCGGTCGCCAACGCGCCTAGATTGATCCGGTAGCCTGGGTTCCCGATGACACGGCCGATCAGGGCATCGGCGTTGGCGAGGGTGGGGATGCGGTCGCTGCCCAGAGCCCCGCTGGAGAGATCGGCCGCATAACTCTCCAGATGCCCGGCGCGAAAGCGCCGGTCGAACGTCTCCAGCGAGCCGTCCAGCTCCAGCCGCACCACGCCGCTCGGTACTCCGACCGGAACGAGCTGCGCCCACACCCGCGCTGGTACGATCAGGCAGGCGACAAAACCGAGGCGCCGCACGCAATGCCCCACAGTACCTCCCGAGAGAAGCCAGCCGGCGTCAAATACGCGTCATCGGCAAGGCTGGCAACTTCGCTGTTTACGACCGGCTTTGCCAGCAGGCCCACGGTGATCGCTTCGGCACCGGGCCGGGTCAATCTGATCGGGGAACATACCGATTACAACGGCGGTCCCGTGCTGCCGGTCGCGGTCGAGCGCCGCACCGCTGCGGCCGCGCGTGCGGCGGACCGATGGCTCCTGCTCTCCGACACCGAGCCTGGCATTCAGGACGTCGCCATCGACGCGCCGATGCGCCGGGGGTGGACCGACTACGTCGTCGGTGTGGTTCGCGAGCTGCGTTCGCTGGGCGCGGCGCCGGCCGGTGCGGAGATCGCCGTTGCCACCACACTCCCGATCGGTGCCGGTCTCTCCTCATCGGCTGCCCTGACCGTCGCCCTGGCAAAGGCGCTGAGCCTTTCGGCCGGCCGGCGACTGTCGCCGACCCAGGTGGTGGAGGTGGCGTTTCGGGCGGAGTATCACCAGGTGGGAGTACGCTGCGGCCGGATGGACCAGACCGTCACGACGCACGCTGAGCCGCGCACCGCGCTGCTGTTCGATACGGCCACCGGAGCACTGCGACGGGTCCCATTCCCGGGCCGGCTCTGGGTCATCGAAACCGGTGTCGCCCACGTCCTCACTGGCGGCGCCCTGAACCAACGGCGCCGGGAATGCGAGGAAGCGCTGGCCTTCTGCCG
>DASYVW010000088.1:0-7696 GCA_035936675.1 Gemmatimonadales bacterium | reverse complement strand
ATCCTTCGCTGCGCTCAGGATGACAGACACTCTTATGTCCCTAAGCGGGCCCGATAGAACTCCAGAATCCTGCTCCAGGCCTTCTCCACCTGCGGTCCGTCGGACCCCTGCCGACCGGGCTTCAGGAACCCGTGTCCGGTCCCGGGATACACCTCCGAAGTGAACGTCTTCCCGTCCGACTGCATTGCGGCGGTCACCTCCGGCAGGCTGGCGTTGATCCGTTGGTCCTTCTCGCCGTAGATGCCGAGCACCGGCGCCTTGATCCGCTTCATGTCGGCCGTATCTGGCGGAGGACCGTAGGCGACCACCACGGCCTTGAGTCGCGGATTATTGGTGGCGTAGCGGAAGCTCTGTCCCCCGCCCCAGCAGAAACCGATCGTGCCGACCTGGTCCTTGGCGACCGCGGGCAACCCATTCACATAGGCATAGGTGGCGTCGAGGTCGGCGGTGATGCGCTCGGGCTCCAGCTCACCGATCAGCTTGCGGCCCTCATCCGGGTTCGCGGGCGACTTCCCGTGCTTCGACGAAAGCAGGTCGGGCACGATCGCGACGTAGCCCTCCTTGGCGAGGCGGTCGGCTACCGTGGGCTCCCAGTCGGTCAGGCCGAAGATCTCGTGGATCACGATGACCGCCGGTGCCTTGGTCTTCCGCTCGGGGTAGGCGACGTAGGCGCGGATGGTCTGGTCCCCGCGCTTGATCTTGACCCACTCGCCGTGGGTAGTGACCGAATCGTGTTCCGCCACGGCCGGCCTTGCCCTGCCCTTCACCGCGTGCAGCCAGGTTCCAGCCGCCCCGGCCAGCGCGGCGATCAGGGCAACCAGGGCATACGACAGCGCACCGCGCGTGCTGAGGTGCATCATCACGGCACCTCCCAGAATGAGACCTTGCCCATCATCAGCTGCGGTACCGCCACGCGAGAGTCTTTGGGATCGACGTCGATGTCGGCGGGAGAGGTAACCCCCGAGGCCACCTTTCTCGACTGGCCCTTTTCCACCACGAAGAGGCTCGAGTCGGCCCAGCTCGTCACCAGCAGGCGACCATCGGGAAGAAACACGACGCCGTCCTGCTGACCGGGCCCGGAGCCGATCGACTTGAAGTCCTTCTCGCCCGGCTTCCACCCATAGATCCCCTTGCCCAGGAAGGAGACGATCACGAAGCGTTTCCGCTGGGAGTCCCAGGTGATGCCGTTGGGGCCCTCGAGCTTGGGCGACGTGAGGACGGCCGTGGCACCGCCTTTGGTAATACGGAAGACCTGGTCGGGGCCGGGATGAGCGACGTCGCCCTTCAATCCGAAGATCACACCAGTGTCGGTCATGTAAATCGCACCGTCGGGTCCCACCGCTGCGCCGTTGAGGAACCTGGCTTGTCCCTTGGTGCTGACATTGGCAATGAGCGCCCCAGTGCGCTTGCTGAAGGCGCGGGCGAAGTCGATGTCCGCCACCCACAGCGTGTCGCCGTTGATGGCCAGCCCCTTGGGCGCATTCAGCGTGACGCCCTTGGTCCCACCCTCGATGAATTTGAGGTTGTACGGCGTTCCATCAGGCCGGAGCCGGCTGATGTATCCGTTGTTGTCCTTCTTGGACGGATCACCGTTGATGTTGGAGACAAACCAGACGTCGAGATCGCGATCGTAACGGGCCGATTCAGGGCCCTGGAGGTCCGGAGTCTCCCCCACCTTGCGGAACAAGTAGGAATCTTTTTCGTAGACGGCAGCGGAATCAGCCAGCGCGCTATCCGAAAGACCGTGGTAGGCGTCGGGCCGGCGATTGCAGGCTCCGAGCCCCATGCTCAGCACTGTGGCGAGGGTCAGGGTCAGGGTTGACGCGCGGCATAGGTACAGCATGGAACCGATCTCCGCTCAGGGGGAGAGCAAGTATAGGTCGGAGGCGGGCAAGTGGGGAAGCGGGTTTTCCGTGATTCTCGGAGTGTCCGACCTGCCGGTCAAGGTGGAAGTCAAGCCGCGTTCCTCGGTACACGGAGTGCCCGCGGTCCGGAGGACCGCGCCAAAGGAGAGCCCGGCCCGTCAGGGCCGGGTGGGCCGCAAGCCCAAATGAATCATGAATGCCCGCCCGAAGGGCGGGCGTTTTTCGTGCGGATACGTTCATCGCCCAGGCGCGGGTTCACCCCGGCTATTCGACCAAACGCACACGCCCGCATACGCGGGCCAACCATGATCGTTTGGGCGTCGACGCCCACCCGGCCCTCACGGGCCGGGCTCTTGAATTGGCGCGGTCCTCCGGACCGCGGACGCGCGGTGCCCCGAGCAGTCCCTGCTAGAAACCGGCATTGAGGCGGAGCTCCACCGTCCGGGGACGGCCGACCGAGGCGCCGCTGAAGAAGGCTCCCTTCAGCAGGTATTTGTGGTCCAACAGATTCTCCACGTAGATCTCCGGTCGCAGCAGGAGATCACCGACTTGCAGCAGATAGCCCGCGCTGGTGTTCATGATGAAGTTCGGGTCCACATGGATCGAGCGGTTGAAGGTGAAGAGTCCCCGCCCGTAGGTCGCCGCGTCCGGCTCTTGCCCGTTGGTCAAACCGCTGCCGTAGAGGCCGCTGACGCTGGCGAACAGATGCCCGTCAGAGTAGCCCGCCGAGGCCACACCCGAGAGTCGCTGATCGTGATCCAGATCGAAGTACCCGGGAGGGAGGTCAACCGGGAAGAAGCCCCCGGTGATGGGTCCTCGACCATAGGCGTGATTGAGCGCCAGGTTGACGTAGCCGGACAGGGGTCCCGGGGGACGCACCTCGAGCACCGTCTCCAGCCCGTTGATCCAGACCCGGTCGATGTTGACCGAGGTGATGATGGTCGAGCCCGGCACGGTATTGTCGTCGATCCCGGGTGAGCTCTCCTTGCGATAGGCGGAAAGCTTGGCCACGAGGCCCCAGGGGAAGCGGTGGGTCACGCCGAGCTCGTAGAAATTATCCCGCTCGGGCAGGGTCGGCTGGGCAACCACCCCGCCTTGCGCCACGCTGGTGATGGCGCGGAGGTCCTCGACGTTGGTGGGGATGAACAGCCGGCCGTAATAGGCCCAGAGACTGGTCTGCGCGGTGGGGAAGAAGCTGAGCTTGACCCGCGGGCTCACCTGGTGCTGGCTCCCCGCGAACGGGGCCTCGTGATTGTCGAACCGCACCCCGGTGCGCAGCTCCCATTTCTCGACTGGAGCGATCACCGTTTGAGCGTAGATCCACTGGTCGTTGCCCTTGAGGTCGGAGTTCGAGGCCGGCCCCGAATTGCCGGAGACGTCGCGAGTCTCGAAGTCCTCGTGCCCACGGGTGAACGAGGCCAGACCCCCGAACTTGAACTGCAGCCGCTCCGAGAGCCGATACGCGTAATCGGCCTTGATGCCCGTGGTATTGAAGTTCCGGTCCTCGCTGAGATTGAAGGCGGTGGTGGTGTCGGGGAAAAACACGAAGGCGGGGTCGTCGTTGACACCCGGGGTATAGGTGAGTCGCCCCCGGCGGTAGAGAAGGGCGACGAAGAGATCCGAGCCCGATGCCGTGCCGCTGCCGGGAAACTGATGCCGCCAGCTGAGGTTGGCGAAGCTGTTGAGGTCCTGCTGGTGATCGTCCTGGATTCCCCCGCCGGTGGAGTCGAAGGGAACCTCGAAGCGGGTACGGGACCAGTTGAGGTCCAGGTTCACCACATCGGACTGCGAGGGGAGATACTGGGCCTTCCCGAAGGCGAACAGATCGTTTCCGTGATTGTGAAAATTGATCGGATCGCGGGTGAGGGTGTCGAAGACGACCGGCTCCTGCCGCATATCGGTCTCCCGCCGGCTGCCGGAGACGAACCAGCCGAACTTCCCGATGTTCTGGCTGGCATCCACCGTCTGACCGTTGCTGGAGAACGAGCCGCCGAAGCCCGACGCATCGCCCCTGAGCCCACCGGCCGGAATCCTGGTGTTCACGTCCACGATCGCCGCGTTCTTGTTGCCGAACTCGGCGTCCCAGCCCCCGGTCTGAAAGGTGATCTGGCTGACCACGTTGGGGTCGAACAGCTCGTTCAGGCTCCCCGAGATCCCGGCCGGTTCCGGCACGCCGTCGATGTAGTAGGTGTACTCGGCGTGCTGCCCCCGGATGTGCACCTCGCCGGTGGGGGCGCGCGCCGCACCGGCCACCGACTGCTGCACGATCTGGGAGGTCGTCTGGGTGGGAGCGCCGTGATAACTGTCCTGCTTGAAGACCTGGTTGCCGCTTCGCGTGTCCACCGCGATCGGGACCGACGCGCTTACGGAGAGCTCCTGGAGGTGCAATACCGACGGCGCGAGTCCGAGCGAGACCTCCGTGTCACCGCTTGGCGTAATAGTCACGTGAGTCCGGGCGGGCTGAAAACCCAGGAGCCGCACTTCGACGTCGTACTCCCCGTCAGCGAGGTTGTGGATCCGGTACCGCCCGAAGGCATCGGTCTCGGTCCGGGCCACCACCTGTCCGTCGCGAAAGACGAATACGTCGCTTCCGGTGAGCGGCTGGCCGGATGCGCTGTCTCGAATCGTGCCGGTGAGATCGCCACTGAGACCAGGAGCAGCAGACGGTGATACGGCGGGACGCGAGATCAGCGTGACCGCCAGCAGGAAAGCCAGCATGGTGCCTCCAGCACGAGTGTGAGATCGGCCTCGTGGGGGGACACGAGGGCCAAGTCAGCTACAGAATCGTGACGCTTGGGGTCGGGCGACGGGCCCGATCAGGAGGCGATAACTGGCGGAGCGCGGGAGGGCTGGAGGAGACTGCGATCGATCGTTCTGAGGGAGACGACGGGGTGGAAGACGACGTAATCTGTGGTGACGACCTCTGTGCGGAGGAGATGCTGGGCGTTGGCAGCGTGCTGGCGGACCGAGGCAGAGGCCACCAGGACGCAATGCTCGGAGTGGGCGCCGCACCCGCCCGGGGCATCGAAGTGGGCGACCCCGGCCGGAGGGGACGAGTCCCGGCCCATGTGGTAGAGCAGCTCGTCCAGGGCGGGCAGAGCCGTCCCGCTCCCGACGAACAACGTGAGGAGGGCGACTGCGTGCAGGCGCTGGCGGACGGGCCGGGTCATGGCCCAAGAGTCTACTCAAGGGGTTCTAGAGTGTCTACTCCTTGCGCGGCGTTCCGGCGCAGAAGAACGCAGCGTCACCACCCCCCTTTGCTTTGAAACGGGTGGGGGCAGCAGTGGTCCGGTGGTCTCGCCGAAGCACTGCGTTCTTTCGTGCGGAGGCGAGAGCCCGGACTGCTGCTGGGGTGGGGTTGCGCATAGCCCGGGTACTTGACTGAACGGTCAATATGGGCTACTCTAAGGCATGCCTCGACCAAAGTCGTTCGACGAGGGTACCGTGCTGGATCAAGCCGTGCAGCTGTTCCAGGAGCGCGGCTACGATGGCACATCGTTGGCTGATCTGGAGACCCACCTCGGACTCGGCCGCCAGAGTCTCTACAACGCCTTCGGCGACAAGCAGACCCTCTTCCTCAAGGCGCTCGAGCGCTATCAGCGAGCTGTCGGCGAGGGAGCGTTGGCGCCGATCTTCGCTCCCGGCGCGGGCCTGGCGGCGATCCGCGCCTTCTTTACATCGACAGTGAAGTCGCTCACTGCCCCCGGGCCCAGGCGTGCTTGCCTGATGGCCAACACCATCCTGGAACGCGGGTCACACGACCCTGATGCCTTGCTCAGCTGCAGTCGCGCCCGAGTCGAGCTGGAGCGGGGGCTTCGTCGAGCGCTGGCGCAGGCCAAGACCCGAGGGGAGGTCGCTCCGGAGCTGGACGTCGAGGCAACTGCGACGCTCCTCGTCGTCCAGAACTATGGGCTCAATGTCCTCGCGAAGACCGGCGCGACTGCAGAGGAACTGCATGCCGCCGTGGATGCTCTGCTGGGCAGGCTAGGGTAGCATTTTCGTGTCCCGTTTTTGACTGATCGGTCACAATCAAGGAGGCTCCAATGTCGTCAGGACTGCAGGTACAGGGACGGGTGGCTCTGGTCACCGGTGCGAATCGCGGAATTGGGCGGGCCATTGTCGAAGCGCTGCTGGAGCGGGGAGCGCGTAAGGTCTACGCGGCTGCTCGGAAGCCCGAGGCGCTCGCCGAGCTCGTGGCCGCGGGCGAGGGGCGGGTGGTGGCACTTCGGCTCGACATCACCAACGGGACGGAGGTGCAGCGCGCCGCCGTGGAGGCCGACGACGTCGATCTGCTGATCAACAACGCGGGCGTGGTCGGCCACGCGTTTGCCGAGTTCGGGGATGCCGCCTGGCTCGATGCCGGACGTCAGGAGTTCGAGACCAATGTGCTGGGGACGCTGCGGGTCTCCCAGGCGTTCGCTCCGGTGTTGGCCCGGCATGGCGGTGGGGCGATCGCAAACATCAGCTCGGTGGCCGGCCTGGTAGGCTTTCCGCCCTTGATGACGTACAGCTCGTCGAAGGCCGCGCTCCACTCCATTACTCAGACCACGCGGCAGCTGCTCCGCGGCCAGGGAACCTTCGTGGCCGGCGTCTATCCCGGTCCGGTTGATACCGACATGGCAGCGGAGATTACCCTCCCTAAGGCGACCGCGGCGAGCGCGGCGCATGCCATTCTCGACGGGCTGGAGCAGGGTCTCGAGGAGATCTATCCTGACCCGTTCGCGGTAGAGTCCGGGGATGTGTACGCCGTCAATCCCAAGGGGCTCGAGCAGCGATTTGCCACGGCGGGTGCCGCCGGCTGACGGGAGTTCATCAGCGCACGTGGACCGCGGTCCCGTGAGTATGGGATCACACCGCCTCTCCGGTCTACCAGCAGGTGAAATGGTGTTCCTCGGTACTCGGAGTGCTCGCGGTCCGGAGGACCGCGCCAATGGGGAGCCCGGCCCGTAAGGGCCGGGTGGGCCGCAAGCCCAAAATGAATGACGCATGCCCGCCCGGAGGGCGGGCGCTTTTCGTGCAACCCGGCAATCCATTAATCGCCCAGACGGGTTCGCCGCGACGATTCGACCATGGAAACGCCCGCATGCGCGGGCCAAACATGATCGTTTGGGCGTGGACGCCAACCCGGCCCTCACGGGCCGGGCTCTTTGGTTGGCGCGGTCCCTTCACTGCGTTCAGTGCAGGCTCTCCGGACCGCGGACACGCCGAGAGCCAACGAGTTTCCTATTCCTCCGGGGCCCCACCCGTCCGCGCAACCTGGTCGGCCCGTACTCGGCCGGCGTCGAACCGTCGTGCCGCGGCGAGCATGGTCTCGATCGTCTCGTCCACGTCCGGGTCGCCGCCCCGCTTGAACCGGAGCGGGTTGATCCGGGCGACCACGAAGGGACGGAGGTAGGGACTCTCGAATCCCCGATCCTTCAGCTTCTTCATCGCCTCGGTCACTGCCATATCCAGCTCCAGGACCCGGGCGGCCCGCTCCAGCCGGGTCTCCAGCGCCTTCGGTAACGCCGCTCCGGACCACTTCTCGGCCCGGCGAAGCACCGGATGGTACGCTCCGCCGGCAAAGCGGCCGTTCTCCTGGTAGCAGAGACCGATGGTGAGGAGGGCCGGCTCCTCGAACTCGATCTCGAAGTCGCGCTCGGGGCGATCCTCGGTCTGGGCCAGCAGCTGAGCGAGTCGGATCACCTCCAGGGAGCGCTCGCGCAGGTTGTGCGCCTTCTCGGTATTGAGCAGGAGGATCCGGTGGGCGACCTCGATGTCAGGCACCACAATGGCCACGACCGACTTGGCGCCGAGCTCCCGCAGGGCGGCGAGGCGGTGGTTTCCGTTGG
>DASYVW010000087.1:0-2067 GCA_035936675.1 Gemmatimonadales bacterium | reverse complement strand
GACCAAGGCGGGGCAGCAGACAGCGTGACGCGTCTGCTTGCGAACTGATATGGAGCAGCCTGATATGGAGCGGCCTGTCAACGGGCGCGCCGTCACCGGCGGTCCGGTGGCACGGGGGAACGGGCGGGCAGGTGGCAGCGGCGTCTGGCCACTCTGATATTCGCGGATCTGTCCCGCATGTGGGTGGTGCGCCGGAGGCCGCCTCTCACTAGATGCGCGGATCCGGCGCGTTCCGCCGGCCGCATAGGTCAATCGAGGATCCCTCCGCAGGATGCGCCCGCCCGTTCCCCGGTGTCTCCGGACCACGTTAGGCCCAGCGCTCGGTCATCACGCCCCAGCTGAACCCCGCGAGCTCACGGGCGATGGCCACGGTCGCGACCGTGGAGAGCTTGCCCCGCTGGGCCATCCGCCAGTACCGGGCGTGGAGCCGCTGCTGCGCGGCGATCGCGTACGCCACCAGCTCGGCCGGCTGATCGGCGAAGCGCCGGCGCCAGGCCGAGCCCAGTGCCGGCTTCTGGCGATAGGCCCAGGCCGCCTCGACGAGCACCCGGCGCAGGTGCGCGTTGCCGGTCTTGGTGATGCTGCCGCGGTGGTGACGCGCGCCGGAGGACGCCTCGCTCGGCACCAGGCCGGTGAAGCCCATGAACGCGGCCGCGCGGGCGAAGCGCCGGAAGTCACCGACCTCGACCAGCAGCGTGAGCGCGCTGAGCGACTTGATCCCGCGCAGGCAGCACAGCCGCCGGACCGCAGCCGCGTACGGCTCGCTCGCCGCGATCCGGGTGATCGCGCCGTCCATGAGGTCACGCTGCCGCAGCCGGGCTTCGATGATCGCCAGGTGGTGACCAACGAGCTCGTCCAGGCCCGCAGTCTCGAAGTGCTGCCGGCGGACCCAGGCCAGGTGCCGCTCGGTCCACCGGGTCTTGCCCTCGCGGTACACCCGGTCGTGGCGGAGCAGGAACTTCGAGAGCCGGTGGCGGGCCCGCAGGATGTCCTCCGAGAGGTCCTCGCGCGCACGGACCAGGTCGCGGGCGGCCTCTTCCTCCGGTGGCGGGATCCGGATCGCGGTGAGCAGGTCGGCGCGGAACAGCCCCGCGAGCTTGCGGGCATCGCGGCGGTCGGTCTTCACGCGCTCGCCGGCGCGCTTGGGGATCAGCGCCGGGGCGATGACGGCGCAGTCGACCCCGAGGGTGGCGAAGGTCCGCTGCAGCCCGTAGCCGGTCGGTCCGGCCTCATAGCAGACCCGCACGTGCTGCGGATCCGTCCAGCAGCGCACGAGCTTGCGCACCGCCTCCGGGGTATTGGCGATCTGGTCCTCGTCCGGGAACTGCGCGCCGGGTTGCAGGAGTGCGACGCTGATGCTGTCCTGGTGCACGTCGAGACCGACGAACGTGGTGGGCGCGATACTGGTCTGCACGGCCGGTGTCCTCCGTATGTGGCAATCTCCGCGCGCCAGCGCGGTCAATCCACGAGGTTACGCAGGCGCCGGCCGCTCCATACTCACTAGGTCCCGCCTTCACTCCCGAGCTCAGGGAGGCAGAGGAGCGCCTGAGCGAGCTGATGACCGCGAACGCGAAGCGGTAGCCACGGCGCAGCTCGGCTCGCACTGGCGGACGGAGATGCGGTAGACGGTTGTCGTGACAACTGCTGATACGCATCGCGCGATCGACGCGGTCTGCAGGATCGAGTCCGCCAAGCTCATCGCCGGTCTCATGCGGATCGTGGGCGATGTCGGTCTGGCGGAGGATCTCGCGCAGGACGCTCTCGTCGCCGCGCTCGAGCGGTGGCCGGAGTCGGGCGTCCCGGACAATCCGGGCGCCTGGCTCATGACCACCGCGAGGCATCGTGCGATCGATACGCGGCGCAGGAGCACACGGCTCGAGCGCAAGCACGAGGACATCGGTCGGGAGCTCGAGACCCAGCTCGAGGCGGCCGCGCCGGATCTCGACCCTTACCACCTCTTGTCGAGCGTGCGCGGCGACCTGCTCGCGAAGCTCGGCCGCCTTGGCGAGGCGCGTGCGGAGTTCGAGCGTGCGGCGTCACTCACGCGAAACGCGCGCGAGCTGCTCC
>DASYVW010000086.1:0-4171 GCA_035936675.1 Gemmatimonadales bacterium | reverse complement strand
AGGCCTCGCTCAGCTGCCGCTGGCGAGCATGCATCTCGCGGCGACGGCCGCCGAATTGCTGACTGGTAGCCCGGAGCTTGGCGGTCTGCGCGTCGGTGAGGCCCAGCTCCTTCTGTACTCTGGAGGCGAACCGCTCCTCGATCCGGCTACGCACGGAGTCGGCCATGGGCGCGCCATTGTCGGGCCGCTGGGCCGCCGCCGGATAGAGTGGCACCAGGACCAGCGCGGCTAACCACAGTAATCGGCTACGCATCAACCCTCCCAGATATTGAGGACACCTTCGAGATCATCGTCGTCGAGAGCCACCGATCCGGGGGTATCCGTCGGGCCGCCAACCAGTGACTCGTCAATCGTCTGCAACACCGTGTTCAGCTCGGCCGGATCCAGGTTGTCCAGCTCGGGAAGCGGGATCAGCAGCGACGCCGCGACCACGGGTCCAGCCGAAGGCGCCACCGCACGGGTGACCGGCCTTCCGGTCCAGACTACGACCGCAATTGCAGCCGCCGTGGTTAGAGCGGCGAAGGTCCAGGACTGGCGGCGAAAACGGTCCTCCTGTCGCACCCGCGCGAGCCGTTGAAACACGGCCTTGGTAGTCGACCCCGCGTCGAGCTTGGCGGCCACGTCTTGCCCCAGGCGGCTCGACAGCCGGACCAGCTCCCACTCCCGCTGGCACGACGGACAGCCATTCAGATGCTGGGTCTCTTCCTCAGTCCACTCGGCTCGACCCAACGCCACTGCCGGCATTCGGTCGGATAGCCAACCGCAGTCGCTCATCGCACTAACTCCTTCAGCCGCTTCACCGCGTGGTGATAGTGGACCCGAGCCGCCCCCGGGGTAGTGCCGAGAGCCACCGCGATGTCCTCGTACTCGCTGCCCTCCTGGGCTCGTAGCAGGAAGACTTCGCGCTGGAGTCGGGTCAGCTGCGCCAGTCCTTGCCGAACCCGTTCCGCCGCCTCGCCGGCAGCGAGATCCGCGTCGGGATCCGAGGCGGCGGCAATGTCCCGGTCCTCCAGGGAAACGACCTGACGGCCTTTCCGGCTACGGAACTGATCCCGGAGCAGGTTGCCGGCGATAGTAAAGAGCCAGCTCCGAAACGTCGCCTCACCTCTCCAGGTTGCCAGACGGCGGAACGCCCGGAAGAGCGCTTCCTGAACCAGATCATCCACCTCGTCCCGCTCCGCTCCGGAGGAGTAGAGAAATCGACCGAGCGCGGCGATATGGCGCTCGATCAGCTCCGCAGCCGCCCGCTCGTTGCCGCGACGATAGGCGTCCACCAGAGCTGGATCGGATTCGGGGGTAGATCTCGCGGATTGGGGCGTCGTAGAGGCGCTCATCCAAAGCCTGAGACGAGAGGGGGGAAG
Organism: Gemmatimonadales bacterium; assembly: GCA_035936675.1. Taxonomy (GTDB): domain Bacteria; phylum Gemmatimonadota; class Gemmatimonadetes; order Gemmatimonadales; family GWC2-71-9; genus CAVVWJ01. The sequence goes on along the minus strand of DASYVW010000086.1, from coordinate 2,810 downwards.
GATTGTTAACTTGGCCGAGTCTGTCGGGGGACGCTATCTTAGCCCGATGCGACGCCCGAGCGTGATCGCCCACCGCGGCGCTTCCGGATACGAATACGAGAACTCACGAGCTGCCTTTCGGCGTGCAATCATGCTGGACGCCGACGGTGTCGAGCTCGATGTTCACGCCACCCACGATGGTGGGATCGTCGTCCATCACGACCCTGACGTTCCGGGGCTCGGTCCGATCGCCCAGATGACTCTCGCCGAGGCCCGCCAGGTCCGGATCCCCAACGGCGAGCCGTTGCCGTCCCTGGCCGAAATTCTGGATCTGGTAGGGGATCGCCAGGTGTGGGTGGAGGTGAAGGGTTTACCTCCCAAGCATGACCGCATGCTGCTGACCATCCTGGAGCAGGGCCCGGCCCCGGAGCGATATGCGGTGCACAGCTTCGATCACCGCATCGTGTGCCGGCTGGGTGAAGCCCGTCCAACCCTGCGGCGAGGCATCCTGCTGACGTCGTACCTGCAGGACGCGGTCGCGGTCATGCGTGGGGTGGGCGCGACCACGCTGTGGCAGGAATGGCAGCAGGTGGACCAGGAGCTGGTCAACCTGGTGCATGAGGCGGGCGGAACCGTGATCGCCTGGACGGTAAATGAGCTTGGGGACTTGGACCGAATGGTGCGCCTGGGTGTCGATGGGCTCTGCGGCAACTATCCCGATCGGATCCGGGTCGCCATAGCCCCGCGGCTGGGTCAGCCATCCCGCGCGTGAGGAGCTAAACCGCCCCGGGCGTTGCTGCCCTCTCGCCGGTCGAGCCGCTGCTCTGGCGGGACTCTCCGATCTGTTGCTCGAGCCGGGTCATATCCGCCTGAAGGTCGTCGATCCGCAGCATGAGCGCCTCGATCCGCGGTGCCTCGGTCTCCCCGCCGCGCTCCCGCCGGTGCACCAGCAGTCCCAGATCCCGGGCTGCGTTGTCCCGACGGCGCCGGATCCGAAGCAGCTCGATCTGGAGCTTCCCCTCATCGAGCGCGGCCTGGGCTTTCTTCCCAAAGGCCTCGAGCTCCTGATTCAGCCGGTCAAACAGGGTCGATCTGGTCATGAGGACCCTACGAAACGGCTTCCTCGCCCGCGGGGTAAACCGACACCTTCTGCCGGTGCTTGTCTCGGTACTCGAACTTCACCACCCCATCCACCAGCGCGAACAGCGTGTCGTCATTCGCCCGGCGAACGTTGCTACCGGCGTGGAACTTGGTGCCGCGCTGCCGTACCAGGATGTTGCCGGCGGTGACCCTCTCCCCGCCGTAGCGCTTTACGCCGAGATATTGCGGGTTGCTCGTCCGCCCGTTGCGGCTGGAGCCTACGCCCTTTTTATGTGCCATATCTGCCTCAGCCCAGCTTCAGGTCGGTGATACGGACCTCGGTATACCCCTGCCGATGCCCGGTCTTGCGCCGGTAATTCTTCCGCCGCTTGAACTTGAATACGTAGATCTTGGGTTCCTTGCCGTCTCCGACCACCTCGGCCATCACCTTGGCTCCCTTGACCAGGGGCGTGCCGGCCTTGATCGTCTCGCCATCGGACGACAGGAGCACTTCATCGAAGGTGACCTTGGATCCGGCCTCGGCGCTCATGAGCGGGAGGCGAAGGGTCTTCCCCTTCTCTGCCCGAAACTGCTTGCCCGCCGCCCGAAAAATCGCGTACATACGAGAACCTTGACTGAGGTAGGCCGCAAAAGTCAGCCCGTAAAAGTAGATGGGGGCGACGCTTGGGACAAGTGGGCCCAGCTCTTACTGCGCCCGCTTCCCCGCTTCCCCGCCTCTTACGCGACCGCGTAAAGATCCGTCACATCTCGCCCGGCCGGCCGGCTCATTAGCCGAAACTCGTCCAGTCGCATCATGGGATCATCCCGCAGCTCGATATCCACGCCGGTCATCTTGGTGAGGCTCTGAAGCAGCTTAGGCTCCTCCTCCAGGAGGTAGAGCGCCACCTCGGGGTGTAGCCGGACGGTGAGCTGGCGCTCGCGACGCTCGTGGCCCGCCCGCCTGAGCGCACGCTCCAGACGGCGAGAGACCACTTCAGGGGTGAACACCCGGCCGGTACCGGCGCAGGTGGGACAGTCCGTCGTCATCGAGTGCCAAAGTGACGGCCGCACCCGCTGCCGGGTCATCTCTACCAGTCCGAGCTCGGAGACCGCCAGGGCCTTCGTCCGGGCCCGGTCCCTTCCCAGGTGAGTCCGGAGCTCCTGAAGGACTTTCTCGCGATTCGATCGCGTCTCCATGTCGATGAAGTCGCACACGATGATGCCGCCGATATCGCGCAGCCGGATTTGCCGGGCGATCTCGCGTGCGGCCTCGAGATTGGTCCGAAGAATCGTCTTCTCGGGATCCTTCTTGCCGGTGTACCGTCCCGTGTTCACGTCGATGCTGATGAGCGCCTCGGTCGGCTGGATGACCAGGGAGCCGCCAGTCGGAAGCTCGACCCGGGCCTTGAACAGGTCGCGGATCTCCGACTCGATGTCGAACTTGTCGAACAGAGGGGTGGCGTCGGTGTAGAGGTGAACCCGGGACATCAGGTCCGGATCGATCTGCTGAAGGTACTGCTCGATCTCGTTGTACAGCTCCTTCATGTCTACGTGGAGGGCGTCCACCTTGGCGCTGAACAGGTCGCGGATGATACCGCGGGTAAGGCTGGTCTCGCGCTGAAGCAGTGCCGGCGCTCGCCGGACGAAGCTCTTCTTGCGGTTGATCTTCTTCCAGAGCGCCATCAGCGATTCGATCTCGCGCCGGAAATGCTCCTCGGTCACGCCCTCGGCCACCGTGCGGACGATCACCC
>DASYVW010000085.1:0-1826 GCA_035936675.1 Gemmatimonadales bacterium | reverse complement strand
GCCCTTCGCCGTTGGGGAGATAGGTCACCCCGGCCACATTGTCGGGCTGGAGATAGCGGGCCGCCGCCTCTCGTACATCATTGGCCTCGACCCTCTCCAGCGCCTCATACTCGCGATCCAGGAACGACACGTCGTCCAGCGCTTCCGCCGCCGCGAGCGCCGACGCCTTTCCTTCCATGGACTCCATCCGCCGGGCCCACCGCGCCTTGAGCAGGGTCCTGGCCCGGTCCAGCTCGGCGGGACTGGGCCCCAGGAGTGTTAGACGGGAGACGGACTCCGCGATGCCGCTCACGGCTCGGGGAAGCTGCTCGGGCGCGAGGTCGGCGCTGACGCTGAAGACGCCGAGCTCGGTGGGCGCGTAGTTGCTCGCGGACACGGAGGTCACGATCCCGGGCTCACGCAGCGCCCGGTAGAGCCAGCTGCCTCTCCCCGACCCGAGTACAGCAGCAGCCATATCAAGCGCCGGTGCGTCGTCGTGCAGCGGCGGTATCGTTCGCCATCCGAGAACCAGCTCGGCCTGACTCACGTCCCCGCGCAGCGTGCGGGCGCGAACCTCGCGCAGTGGCGGCTCATCGGGCGAGCGGTCCACTGCGCCCGCGGCTACCGGCCAATCGCCATAGGCGGCGTGCGCCAAATCGAACGCCTGATCCGGGTCGAGGTCTCCGGTGATCGTCACGATCGTTCGTTCCGGCACGTAGCGGGAGCTATAGTAGGACCAGACGTCATCGCGGGTGAGCCTCGCAAGTTCGGCCTCGTGACCGATGCGCCAGCGCCTGATCCGGTGCCGGTCGAACATCACCTCGTGCAGTGTCTCCTGGGCCACGGCGCCGGCTGTATCGAGCTTGCGCTTGGCTTCCTGAATGATGACCTGAAGCTCCCGGGCAAGCTCCTCGGGATCGATGATGGAGTTGCGCAGCGCGTCGGACTGGATGTCGAGGGCGGCGGCCAGTCCCGACGATGGAAGCACCGTGAAATAGCTGGTGTGATCGTACCCGGTACCGGCATTGAGGTAGCCCCCCGCCGACTTGGTTTCCCGGGCAATCTCGCCCACCCCGCGCTTCCTGGTGCCCTTGAAGAACATGTGCTCCAGCACATGGGAGATCCCGGTCCAGTGGTCGGGCTCGTCGAAGAACCCGGCCTTCACGTGGGTCACCACCGCCACCACCGGCGCGGAATGGTCCGGCTGAACCAGCAGGGTGAGGCCGTTGGGGAGGACCTGGCGGAGGACGCCGTCGGTCCACAACGACGGTGAGCGGTGAGCGGTGAGCGGTGAGCGGGTACCTGACGCGGTCATCTCGATCAATAACCCCTGGGAGAAAAGAAAAGCGGAGCGCCCCAAAATTTAACCGGGACGCCCCGCTCACCGCTTACCGCTCACCGCTTACGCTTTACTGTACAATCCGCAGCACTCCCGCCTCGGCGCTTCCCATGATGAACGCCTCAGCGTCCGTTGTTGGAATGATGACCCCGGTTTCGGCGTGCCCGCGGCGGGCCAGACTTGCCATAAAATCGCTGAGCGACCCCTGCGCCCACTCGCGATCGGCCGCCTTCATCTGCAACAGGATCTCGTCCCAGGTACCGCGGATGGTGTGGCCCGCCAGCGTCATGACCAGGTGGGCTTCGGCCTGGGCCGGCTTCTTCTGCATGGCGTGGAGCTCGGTGAGCAGGGTGCCGAAGAGCTCGAGCTGGTGCGGATCTCGCACCCCGCCGTCCGCGTGCTGCGCCTCGACTTCGGCCAGCAGCATGTCGATGGCGTCGGGTTCTCCGGCCACCTCGCCCAGCCGCACGAGCCAGGGTGCCAGCTCCGGATCTTCGTCGGGCAGGCG
>DASYVW010000084.1:0-3574 GCA_035936675.1 Gemmatimonadales bacterium | reverse complement strand
GCCAGAGTCTCCTCGTGGCCGCGATGATCGCGCTCTGCGTGGTGACCGCCGCGGGCGCGACGGTGCGAACCGGCATCATCCATCGCGCAATGAATTGGCTGCTGGGCCCGGCACCCCAGATCGAGTCTCAGTATCCGGCGGCTCCTCCCCCTAGGCCGGAGCAAGCGTCGTCCACTGGTATCGCCTTCGTGCCGGCCGGCACGGTCGAGATCGCGTTCGAGGAGTGGCCCCGCCGCGGCGAGATCGAGATCGCCCTGCGGGAAGCGACCGAGGTCTCGATTGTCGCCTCCGCCCCATCGGCCTACTCGGTACGCGAGGGAAGGGTGCTCGTGGCCAACCGAGGCGTGACGGCAAGCTATCGCATCACGCTGCCGCAGAACGTGCCCTTGGCTTCGATCCGGGTAGGCGACCGGGTGGTCTTCTCCAAGCGCGGCGACGCGCTCAGCACCCAGGCGAAGAAGACCGGTCCCGATTCGTATCTCCTGTCATTCTCCAATGGAGCCAATTCGCCATGACTGCGCGCAACGCTTCGGTTACCCTGCTGGCCCTGGCTGCGGCCGGCGCGGGGGCCTGCAACAATGGCACGTCCGGTCCAGGAACGCTGGGGACGGTAGAGTTCCGGCTGGCGGCCTCTAACGCCGGTGCTCCACCGGCGGCTCCGGGCCCGGTGGTGATTACGTCACTGCGGCTCGTGGTGGGGCCGGCCGCGCTCGGTAACGGCGATCAGTTCGGCTGCGTCGATTGCCAGAGCGGCGGCAACGAGACCGGTGCCGTCCCACAGCTGATACTCGTTCCCACCGATGGCAGCCCTGTGTCGGTAGCAACGGAGCAGGTGCAGGCCGGCCGTTACGCCGCTGCCGAGATCGAGCTGCAGCATCCCGATGCGTCCATCACGACCGCGGACCCAGCGTGGCCGTTGGACGCCACGATCGAAGTCGGCGGGACAGTCAATGGCGTCCCATTCACTCTCCCCCTGGCGCTCGAAGGCGCCTTCCGTGAAACCCTCAATCCCCCGGTGGACGTCACCGATGCGGGTACCCCCGGAACGATGAGCGTGACGGTGACGTTGCCGGTGAGCTCGTGGTTTACGGCGAACGGGACACCTCTGGATCCGAACGATCCAGCCCAGCGGGCTCAGATCGAGCAGAACGCGAGGAGTGCCCTCGCGCCGCTCGAGGGTGGAGAGCGGAGTGGGGAGATCTGATCATGAACCGACTCTTCCGCGGATTCGCCCTGTCCCTAGCTGCCGGATCGTTCGCCATCTCTGTGCCAGGGGTCGCTTGGGCCCAGATCCTCGAGACCGAGACTGCGCGCCCACTGGGCAAGGGCACCCTCGAGGTGGGGACCAACTTCGAGTATCAGACCTCATCCGAGGGGCATGAATCGGCCCTGCCCATGGCCGTGGAGTATGGATTCACCGATCGATTCGAGTTGCTGTTAGAGCCGGTGGCTTACACCGCCATCCGGCCGAAGACGGGGCAGCGAGCCACCGGGGTCGGGGACCTGGAGCTCACTGGTACCTATCTGGTTCGCCGCGAGTCGGGCGGTACCCCCGCCCTTGCCCTGGCAGGAGAGGTGAAGTTTCCGACCGCGAATAACTCGCTGATCGGCACCGGCAAGACCGACTTCGCGGGGTATCTGATCGCCAGCAAGCGGCTCGGCCGGTTCGACACCCACGCCAATATCGGGTACACGATCGTCGGCCGACCGGCAGGGGTGCAGCTCAACAACATTTTCAACTTTGCTCTGGCTTCGGAGATGAGCCTGGGAACCAACGCCGAGCTCTTTGGTGAGATCCTGGGCAACACCGCGTCCTCGTCCAGTCCGGAGCCAACCGGCCCAGTTCCCCCGGGAACCATCACCCCCGAGGCACCCTCCGGCGAGATTGTCGGAACGATTGGTCTGGCCAAGTACGTGCTGCCCGCGCTGCGCCTCTCGATGGGACTCAGCGTTGACAACAACAGCGCGGTGATGTTTCGCCCAGGCCTCACCCTCCGAAGGCGTTGAGCTTGAGACCGACCCCATGACCTGGGGGGCCCCGCCAGCCTAGCTTACGAGCGAGCTCAGTAGGCTGCTGCTGCCCCCAACGTCTGGAGCCGTCGATGTCGTATTCGCGCCCTCTCCTCTGGGCCGTCGCCCTCGTTCTGTCCCTCTCTCCTCGACTTCAAGCCCAGGAAACCGATCCCTCGGTGCTCACCCTCGAGCGGATCTTCAGCTCGAAGGACTTCACCCCGGAGCAGCTGGGCCGGGTGAGGTGGCTCGAGAAGGACGCGGCTTACGTCAAGCTCGAGGCAGACAGCACCACACCGGGAGGCAGCTCCCTCGTCCGCTACAATGCCGCCACCGGAAAGCGCGATGTCTGGGTGCCGGCGGCCCGGCTGGTACCGACCGGCGATTCGATGCCGCTCACCGTCGAGGACTACACCGTTTCGCCGGACAAGCGGCGGCTTTTGGTCTTCACCAACTCGGAAAAGGTCTGGCGCGAGAACACCCGCGGGGACTTCTGGTCGCTCGACCTGTCCACTTGGCAGCTCCGGAAGCTCGGCGGCGCCGAGGCAAAGCCCTCGACCCTCATGTTCGCCAAGTTCTCCCCTGACGGCGGACGGGTTGCCTATGTCCGCGAGAACAACCTGTACGTCGAGGATCTCGGCACCGGCGCCATCACCCAACTGACCCGGGACGGATCCCGCACCGTCATCAACGGCACCTTCGACTGGGTCTACGAGGAGGAGCTGAATCTGCGCGACGGGTTCCGCTGGAGCCCGGATGGTGCCCGGATTGCATACTGGCAGCTCGACGCATCCGGCGTGCGAGACTTCCTCCTCATCGACAACACCGATTCCCTCTACTCCTTCACCATCCCGGTGCAGTATCCCAAGGCCGGAACCACCAACTCCGCCGCGCGGGTTGGGGTCGTCAGTGCAGGCGGAGGGGCCACCGTGTGGCTTGAGGTTCCCGGCGACCCGCGCAACAACTACATCGCCCGGTTGGACTGGGCCGCCGGCTCGAACGAGGTGGTGCTCCAGCACCTGAACCGGCTGCAGAACACGCTGGAGGTAATGCTCGGCGAAGCCGCGACCGGACGGGTGCGAACGGTCCTGACCGAGCGGGACAGCACCTGGGTCGACGAGGTGAACGATCTGCGTTGGGTGGACGGCGGCAAGAGTTTCACCTGGATCAGCGAGCGCGATGGGTGGCGGCACCTGTATGTCGTATCCCGGGATGGGAGGAAGCAGCGTCTGGTTACACCGGGCGCGTTCGACCTTCACAATCCGGCGAGCGCGTTCGGGGAGCCGCTGGTGGTGGGCGTGGACTCGGCACGCGGCTGGGTCTACTACACGGCGTCACCGGAGAACGCTACTCAGCTCTATCTCTTTCGCAGCCGGCTCGACGGTCGCGGCCGTCCCGAGCGGATCACGCCACGAAACCAGCCGGGCTATCATCGCTATCTGATCTCCGGCGACGGCCGTTGGGCCGTCCACAACTACTCATCGTTCGGCACGCCACCGGTCACCGAGCTGGTGAGTCTCCCCGAGCACAAGATGGTGCGCACCCTGGTAGAGAACCGGCGGTT
>DASYVW010000083.1:0-1801 GCA_035936675.1 Gemmatimonadales bacterium | reverse complement strand
CCACCCGAACCAGGAGCTGGGATATCGCTCAGTGAGTTGGCGCGCGCGCTCGAGGGCGAGCGCGACGCTGTCCCGCGACCAAAGTACAATGGCCTCCGTTGTAAGGCGCTCCGGCTCAGGCAGCTCGAAGCGATGGCGCTGGAGGGCATCGATCAGCGTATCCGCCGGCTCCTGGAGTGACCAGTTCAGGGCATACTGCTCCCGGGCATACGCTAGCCAGAAGGCCGGATCCGCCTCCCTGGCGCGCCCGTATGAGGCCGCGGCGCTCTCCCACAAACCGCCGACGATCTGTCGTTCCCCTGCCAGGAATGCGCGCAGGGCCGGGACTGAGCGGGTCTTGAGTGCCACCTCAAGGCTCGGGGTAGGGGCGGATCCCCGGGTCCAGATCTGTCTCAGGAGGACGTGGACAGCAGAGTCGGTGAGCGCCGCGATGGAATCGGGGGCGCTAGTGACGGACGCGCGGGCCAGGGGGGTGGCGCCTCCGTCGGTCGGGAGAAGGACGAAGTCCAGCCGCACAGCGGCGCCTTCTCGCACGAGGCTGCCGTGCACGATGCTGCCCGCGCCGAACCGGCGGGCCAACGCTGCCCCTTCGGCGGGAGAGTAAAGTTCGCCCTGTTTCGCCTGGGCGAGCACCGTGTGGGCGTCCACCACGCGGATGGCCCCTAGGCCGTCCAGCTCCGAGCTCAGGGTAAACACCAAGTCGCGCCCCAGCCGCGCCAGTGCGGTGTCGGATCCGCTCGGCGCGAAGGGGAGGACCGCGATGAGTGATGCTGAAGGACTGATGTTCGGTCCAGATCGCCGGGACCAGAGACGAAGGGCGGCCGCTCCAACCAGAACAACGATCAGCACCGCCGCGATCCGCCAATGTCGGCCAGTGCCGACGGGACGCGACACCAGCGGCGCACTCGCCGATCGAGAGAGCGCCTCGGCGAACTCCGGCGCCGTGCTGAACCGGTCGGCCGGAGTCTTGGCGAGCGCCCGGGTGATCGCACGCTCCATTTCTTCGGGAACGCCCTCCCTCACCGTCCGGATCCGGGGTATCGGCTCGACCATGCGCTTGGCGATGATCGCCTGAGCGGTTGGTCCGGTATACGGAGGCTCCCCGGCGAGCATCTCGTAGAGCACGCACCCCAGGGCGTAGATGTCTGCGCGGCCATCCACGTGAGGATCGCCGGATGCCTGCTCGGGGCTCATGTAGTGCGGTGTGCCGAGCGCGAGCCCGGTCTCCGTCAGCCGCTCGGCCCCCGCGGCGGAGAGGGCTCGCGCGATCCCGAAGTCAGCGACGAGGGCCTGCCCGCCGGAGAGCAGGATGTTCTCGGGCTTGATGTCGCGGTGCACTACGCCGCGTTCGTGGGCATAGCCCAGCGCTGCCGCCACGTCGCCCGTGATGCGCACGGCTTCGTCTACCGGGAGCTGCCGTTCGCGTACCAGGTGGTCGCGAAGCGACTCGCCCTGGACATACGGCATGACATAGTAGGGACGGCTTCCGCCAGCGTCGTCGATCGTACCCGAATCGAGTAATGGGAGGATGTGAGGATGTTGGAGAGCAGCGGTGACTTGAATCTCCCGGAGAAAGCGGTCAGGACCGAGTGCGGCGACGAGCTCCTGGCGCAGGAGCTTGATAGCAACCAGCCGGCCGTGCTTGAGATCCCGGGCGAGGTAGACGGTGGCCATCCCACCGCGGCCGAGCTCCCGCTCGATCAGGTAGCGGTCGCGCAGGGCGTCAGCCAGTTCGGAAGCGGTCCCGTGGATCACGGCGAGACCTGGGGTTGGAGGGACTCTTCGAATCTGCGCCGATGAG
>DASYVW010000082.1:0-1712 GCA_035936675.1 Gemmatimonadales bacterium | reverse complement strand
CATCCGCTCCCGGGCCGAGGTGGCCCTTGTGCGGGAGGCCGAGCAACCTGGCCGGACCCGCCCGGGTGACGATCGCGATCTCGTTGAGCGTGTATTCCCGAGCGAGACCATCGGCCAACGTCGATCCCGCGAGCAGCTTGGGATTGACCTGCTTCAGCATCTGATCCCGGACACCCCGGTCCATCAAGAGCTGTATGAGCTTGGGGTAGGAGAGGAAAGAGCCGCCATTGGGGTGATCGGTGGAGAGCACTACCCGCCAGGGATCTGCACTGAGCAGAAAGAGCTCCAGGCCAATGGCCCACTGCAAGGCGGTGACCGCTGCCTTGTCCTTATATAGAAGGGGAACTATGCCGCACCCCGTCTCCAGCTCGATGTCGATGTTGACCCACTTTCGCCCGCTGCTCTTGTGGAGCAGGTATTCGACGGGGCCATCGGCGGTGACCGTCGTAGCCGGTCCGAACATCACCTGGCCGACATCGACGCTCAACTCGGCGTGGCTGTTGACGTACTCGATGAGTGGCCGGGCCCCCGAGCTCCAACCCGGACCGCCGTAGGCATGGAACTGGAGATGGGTGAAGTGAGCTCGCCGACCGGCCAGCGCCTGCATGGTGGCAAGGGTGACCGCCGCATTGCCGGGGACACCAAGATTGTTGCAGTGGATGTGGACCGGATGGGGCAGCTTCAGCGCATTGGCCGCATCGGCCAGCGTCTCGAGGATTGCCCGGGGGGCAATGCCCGGGCCGGCCAGCACATCGTCCAGGCCGTTCAGATTCCGCTGCCCTGATTTCCAGGCCTCGATCCCTCCGGGGTTCACGATCTTGATGGCGTATCCGCCGGTCGATCCGAGAAGCCAGGCCGCATAGTCCCGGGCGCGCTCCCGTTCGCCGGCCGCCACCTGGCGCAGCAGGTACTCGTCATTCCCCATCAGCACGAAAAAACCGCCGTCGACACACGGGGTGTCATCCAGCTCGGCGTGGCTGTGCCGGGCCATCGCCGGAGCAACGGCCGCCTCGAAGACGGTGGTGTAGCCCAGCCCCGCGTACCGGTAGCCGGTGGTGAAGGTCGTGGGGACGGTGCCGCCGGTTCCCGATCGGGGCGGGCCAATGCTCTCGTCCAGACTGGGCGCCGAGGCCGGGTCCAACGCATGCTCTTCCGGCAGCAGACGACGGGCATGATTGCAGCTCGAGCTGGCCAGGTGAGAGTGGATATCCACCCCTCCTGGCATCACGACCATTCCTCTCACGTCGAGCCTCGGGGCACCGTCGGGCAGAGTCTGGACGATGCGGCCGTCCTCGATGCAGACATCTCGAACCTCGCCATCGACACCGTTGGCGGGGTCGTGAACGGTCCCGCCGGTGATTCGGAGCTGAGCCTTGGCACTCATGAGCGGCTCTGTCCCAGACCGGCTCGGACTGCGGCGATGAGCGCCCGGAGGACCTCGGTGGCGGAGCGCTGGCCGGGGAGTGGCGGACGAAGCTGAAGCGGTACCTCATCCACCCGGTACGCCGTTCCCGCTTCATGGATGCCGGCGACGCCGGTGTCGATGGTCACTCGAGGTGCGAACGGCGCCTGGCTCGCCCGGGGGCCGATGGCCACCGTGCTCATCCGGGCCAGCGTTCCGGACAGGGATCCGTCGAGTGCCGGCGAGCCCAGGATCAGTGCCGCCTGGAACCTGCCGGAGCCAAGGCGCTCTACCCCGCGCTCTCCGGGAT
>DASYVW010000081.1:0-15005 GCA_035936675.1 Gemmatimonadales bacterium | reverse complement strand
CACTCCAGCCGCGCCATGACTTGCTGGGCACGGGCATCGGCGAGTGCGCTTTGAGCCGTCAGGAGATCCAGCACGGAACCCACGCCGGCTTTATATCTGCCCAACGCCACATCGTTCGAGAGCTGGGCACTGGCCATGAGGTCCTCACTGGTGCGCACCCGGCGGTCAGCAGTCCGCAAGGCGTAGTACGAGCTGAAGACCTGGAAGACTACCTGCTGCCCCAAGGCATCGGTTCGGGCGGCGGCCGCGTCGGCCAGGGCGGCGGCCTGTCGTTGATTGTAAATTCGCGAGAAACCCGCAAAGAGCGGGATTCGAAGCCCGAGCGACAGGGTGTAGTTGTTGCCGCCTTGGGGGAGGGAGGAGGTGTAGGTCCGCCCCCCGGTTCCATTCAATTCCAGCGACGGGAGCCGACTTGCCCGCGCAACCGAGATTTGATCTTGAGACGCCTCGTACTCCGCCCGTGAGGCGGCCAGATCAGGCCGCGCCGCCACCGCGCGCGCGATCAGTACATCAACGCTGTCGGCGAGCACCGAGACCGGTGCCTGGGCTGCGGTGGAGTCGATGTCATATGGCAGATTGGCTGGCAAGCCCAGAGCCAGGGCCAGCGCTCCGCGCGACGTCTGCAGGTCGCCCTCGGTGGCCTGCGCCGCCAGCTCGGCCTGGGAAGCCGCGGTGCGGGCCTGTAGCACGTCGGCGATCGTCGCGACACCGACCCGGTTCCGCTCCTCCGCTGCCTCAAGATTGGTCTGAGCTTCCCGCACGGTGATCCGCTGAGCCTGGAGCAGGGCTCGATTGGCGATGTATTGGAAGTAGGCCGCCTGGATCTGCAGAACGACGTTCTGCAGGGTCGCGTTATGAGTAAAGTCGGCGGCGACCAGCGCGTTGCGGGCGGCACCAATTGTGCCGGAGCGGCCGCCGAAGTCGAATAGCAGATACGTGAGGCTGAGACTCGGGCTCAGCACCGACTGGCTGACGGCGCTCCGTCCCTGGGAGGCCACCGTCTTGAGCCGGGTAGCGGTCACATCGCCGTCGATCGTCGGCAGATAGGCACCGCGGGCCGAGCCATATGCCGCGGCCGCGGCGCGCGCGTTGGCCCAGGAGAGCCGGGTGGCAGGATTGTTCCGGAGCCCCAGATCCACTACCTCCGCCAAGGTCAGCCGGCGGATCCGTTCCTTCAGGTCCGCTGGTACCACGGGGCGGCCCACCGAATCACGCACCCGAATTTCACGCGGGGGTGTCCACGGCGCGCTCGACGACGGGGGCACGCCCGGCACTCCATTGACGGACGGCGTCCCCACACATCCCCCGCAAGCCAATAGCAGGCACGCGGCCAGGCCATACGAGCGCGAGCTCACCGTGGTGCTCCCACCCCGGTGAGCCGGTCATCCCGGCTCCCCCGCCAGCGAGTCAGCGCCTCGCCGATTACCTGGGACATGAAGGCGTAGGCCTGCTCGTACTCCTCGAGCCGGTCCCTGACCTCCTGGCTTCGTATCGGCAGGGTGGTGCGCGCCGCCCCGATCGCTTCGTGGAATCGCTGCCACCGCGCGAGTCGCTGGACCATCGTGTGAATGAACAGATCCGGGCGTACGCTGTAGTAGTCGCGGCGGTCGGCGGGCCGACAGACCCGCTCGACCAGGCCGCGCTCCTCCAGCAGGCGCGCATTGGTGCTCACGCTGCCCTTGCTGACTCGGAGCTCGGCGGCGAGATCGTCCAGCGAACGGGCATCCTCGCTGACCAGCAAAAGGCCGAACATCCGGCCCGCGATGCGCGGCAGGCCGTCAGAGTCGAGGGCGACGCCCATTCGCTCGATGAAATTCACCGTTTGCGGATCCATGGCCTTCCTCATTCGGGTTTGGACGTAGACCCGAAGCGGAAGTTAATCCGTTTAGTATCAACTGAATGATCCTACGGTCACGGATTGGCCGGGGCGAGGGAGATCGTCGGGCGGGGCTTAGAGGCCAACAGCCATCAAGGCGTTTTGGTTCGCTTGGCGAAGTAGGCCCCGAGGAGGGTTGCCTCGTCGGTCATGGACCGGACCGCAATTCGGGTTTCCCGGAGCAGGAGTACGCAGCCCAGCACCAGTCCCATGACTCCCCCAAACCCCGCTGCCAAGGCGATGGTCTCGAAGGTCACCGGCAGGGCGCGGAGCTGAGTCCCGAGCAGTGCCGCGCCGATGAGCGACGTGAGCGCCGCCGCCGCGAACGAGCCGATCGACGCATAGAAAAGACGCAACGCACCCAGCAGCATCACCGCCCGACGGGCGGCGCTGTCGAGCTCGTTCAACCGCAGAGCCGCGAGATCCATCGCCTTGGCCGGAGTGTCCAGCTCAGTGGCCAGGGCCCGGGCCCGATCCACGGCACGAGCCAGGCGATTGCTGGTGCTCAGCACGAGGATGGAGGAGGCGTTGGTCAGCACCGCCGGCGCTACGATGAGCGACAATGCGGCGTACGGGTTGGTGGGGTCGCTCATGTCGGCGGCCTAGGTGAGGGTCCGCCTGAATATGAGCGAAGCGCGCACCCCGGCAATGGGATGCGCGCTCCGGAATCTATGACTGCAGTGAGCCTACTCGCCCAAACGAATCCGCTGGATCCGGCGGGTCTTCGCCTGGGTGTTGTAGATCCGAAGGCTCACGATGTCGTCCTTCTTGAAGCCCTTGAGCGCCTGCTTGAGGTCGGCCACGCTCTTCATCGGCTTGCCTTCGACCGACAGGATGATGTCAGGACCGCCCTGGTCCGGATCGGCCACCTCGCCGTACGATGGCCCACCGGGAGTGACCCCGGTGACCAGGAGGCCCCGCTGGTCGGGCGCGAGCTCGAACTGCTGCACCGCGTCCTGATCCACCGGTTGTACCGTGAGGCCGAGAAGATCGATCGAAGCAGCGGCCTCGCCGTTCGAATCGGACGCATCGTTCGATTGATCCGAGCTGCCGTCGGCCGTCTGCTTGGGCGCAGCGACTTCCTGCAACCGGACGTCGAGCGTCTTGTGTACTCCACCCTTCCGGGCAACCTCGACCTTCACGGTCTCGCCGGCCTTCCGGAAGGCGATCTGCTGCTGGAGCTGGCCGACGTACTCCACCGGCTTGCCGTCCACCGCCACGATGATGTCGCCGGATTGAATCCCGGCCTTCTGAGCCGGAGACTTCTCGGTGAAGTCCTGCACCAGCACCCCGCGAATATCCGGCAGACCGACGTACTCGGCATCGTTCGGGGTGGCGTCCTGAACCGTGATGCCGAGCGCCACCCGGTGGACCCGACCATCGGTGATGATCTGGTCCATGACTCGCCGGGCCAGATCGATCGGTATGGCGAAGCCATAGCCGGAGTAGTACCCGGTCTCGCTGGCGATGGCCGAGTTGACGCCGATCACCTCACCCTGCACGCTCACTAACGGACCTCCGGAGTTGCCCGGATTGATGGCCGCATCGGTCTGGATGAAGTCCTGGATGGTGCGGTCGGACTGTCCCGGAAGGGCGAGACTGCGGCCTTTCGCGCTGATGATGCCCGACGTCACCGTAAAGGTGAGATTGTCACCCAGAGGATTGCCTACGGCCAGGACCCACTCGCCGACCCGGGCGGCACCACTGTTGCCCAGCGGAGCGGGGACCAGGTTCTTGGCGTCGATCTTGAGCACCGCGAGGTCGGTATTCGGGTCGGTCCCAACGATCCTGGCCTTGAACTCGCGCCGGTCGAGCAGGCGCACGGTTACCTGATCCGAGCCATCGACCACGTGGTTGTTGGTGAGGATGTAGCCGTCCTTGGAGACGACGAAGCCCGAGCCGGAGCCCTCCTGGAAGCGGGGCTCCTGCGGTTGCAGCTGCATTGGAGGCAGCCCGTGGAAGAACGGCTCCAGGCCGGGCGGCACCTCCATGCGAGGAGCGTTCCGCTGGCCTCGGGGCCCACTCCGGGTCGTGGCCTCAGGCTTCCGGCCGGACTTGATGTAGACCACGCTGGGCTTGACGTGCTCGGCCACCGAGGCAAAGGCTTCGCTGAGATTCTGAAGCGAGGCCGCAGCCGGCGTCAGCGTCCGGCTGGCGGCTTGAACTCCGGGGCCGTAGGGAGACTGCTGCTGGGCCTGCTGCGCGGCGGACTGATAAGGCAAGTGAAGAAAGCCGGCCAGCAGGAGGCCGACGGCGAACGCCAATGCAACGCCGCCTGACTTGAGGCGACGGAACCATCCGTGGGACATATCTACTCCCCGCAAGGGCATGCGTGTGGCTTCGGAGCGGGATTGCTCCGTAGGGCTATTCTGATGCTCATGCGGGGGATTCCGTCGCGCCGTCTGAAACGACCCTCGTCAGCCGGCCGTAGGGTTGCCTCACGCCCCCGGTCAGAACATCATCCTCGCCGCACCAAGAACCGTCCAAGGACCCCCAGAGCCGGAGAAGCTGATGGATTGCACGGCCCCTCGTCGTCGGAGCACGCTCACCGGACTCGTCTTGCTGACGGTCCTTTCGGCCTGTAGCGGCGGCCGAAGCGCGCCGGTCACCTCCCCCACTCCGGGGGCGGAGGGGGCACACGTCCGTAGCCTCGGGGTCCCCGCTCTTGAAGGTTTCGAGCGAGCCGTGACCAACGGCACCCGTACCCGCACGGGAAAACCGGGTCCTCGCTATTGGCAGCAATGGGCGGACTACCGCCTGGAGGCCGAGCTCAATCCGATCTCCAAGCGGCTCACCGGCAAGGGGTCAGTGACCTACTACAACCGCTCGCCCGACGCGCTGAAGGAGGTCTACGTCCACCTGCTGCACAACATCTTCGCGCCGAACAGCCGGCATAACACCGACGTCCCCTGGCAGGTTGAGGGCATCGAGCTGGATCGGGTGGCGGTGCAGGGGCAAGAGCTCCAGAAGACCGAGGGAGACACGCCGGGCTACAAGGTAGATGGAACCGTCATGCGGATTCAGCTGCCCCGGACGTTGCCGCCCGGCGGGTCGGTCGCGTTCGACTTTGCCTGGAAGCTCAGGATACCACCCGACGGGGCGCCGCGGGGAGGCCAGGACGGCGAGGTGTTCTACATCAATTACTGGTATCCGCAGATAGCCGTGTACGACGACATCAACGGATGGCAGATCGACCAGTATCTCGGCAACGCCGAGTTCTATATGGGCTACGGGAACTATGACGTGGCGCTCACCGTGCCGGCGGGTTGGCTGGTGGATGCCACCGGCCGGCTACAGAACCCGGCGGAGGTCCTCTCATCGCAGACTCGCGAGCGACTGGATTCCGCCGGCAAGGCACCGGGAATAGTTCACGTCGTGACCGACCTCGACCGCGAGCCGGGAAGAGCCACCACCGCCGGTACCAACGGCAAGCTCACCTGGCGATTTCGGGCCGAGAAAGTCCGCGACGTGGCTTGGGCTACCTCGGCCAGGTATCTCTGGGATGCCACCAATGCGGCCGTCGGCGATGCGACCGGCGACGGGCGTCCGGACACGACGGCGATCTATTCGTTCTATCGTCCCGAGCAGCGTCGGATCAGCCATTGGGATGAAAGCGCCCGATACGCTCGCTACTCGATCGAATTCTACTCCAAGTATCTGGCGCCCTACCCCTACCCCCACATGACCGCGGTGGACGGGCCCACCTCCTGCGGCGGCATGGAGTACCCGATGATGACCTGCATCGGCGGCCAGTGGGACACGCTCGGCCTGTATGAAGTCACCACCCACGAGATCGGACACATGTGGTTTCCCATGGTCGTGGGGTCGGACGAGAAGCGCTACGCCTGGATGGACGAGGGGCTCACCCAGTTCGATCAGTCCCAGTCCATGGACGAATTTTTCAAGGGCTTCGACGACGAGGCGCGGAACCGGAAGAACTACCTCGACATCGCCCAGACCGGCGGTGAGGTGGAGCTGATGCATCACGGTGACCGCTTTCCCACCTACGCCTCGTATGGGGTCGCGAGCTATTACAAGCCTGCGAGCGTGCTGGTGGCGCTTCGGGCTGTGCTCGGGGCCGAGACGTTCCACAAGGCGTACACCGAATACATCCGCCGGTGGAGCTACAAACATCCCTCACCCTATGACTTCTTCCACACCTTCGACGACGTCTCGGGCAAGGATCTGTCATGGTTCTGGCGGACCTGGTTCTTCGAGACCTGGAAGCTCGACCAGGCGATCGATACGGTCACCACGGCCGGCGATTCACTCGAGGTCATCGTCGACAACCGGGGACGGGCACCGATGCCGGTCTTCCTGACAGTGACCCGGGCCAACGGCCGGGTGGACCAGCTGACCATCCCGGTGGACGTCTGGTTTGCAGGCGACCGCCGACACGCCATCCGGATAGCCCGGGAGCCGATGGTCAAGAGCATCGAGATCGATACCCAGAAGGACTTCCCGGATCTCGACCGGACCAACCAGGTGTGGCCCCGGTAGAGTCAGGAGTCGCGAGTCGCGAGTCAGGCCGAAGGGCTCCTCATCCTGAGCGCAGTGAAGGATCCGATCAGCATGCTTCGGGAGCCCGCGCAGTAGGTCCCTCGCTTCACTCGGGATGAGGAACGACTCGTGACTCGTGACTCTTACCTCAGGCTCGGGGTAAGGCATACCTTTCCCTCATGCCCCGTGTCCTGATCGTCGCAAACCGCCTCCCGATCACCGTTCGAGCAAGCGAAGCCGGTGTCGAGGTTCAGAAGAGCTCCGGCGGCCTGGCGACGGGTCTGCTCCGGCCGCACGAGCAGTCCGGCGGTCTCTGGATCGGGTGGTCAGGCGCCTCCGATCAACTCACCGAGAAGCAGCAGACCGAGCTGGACCAGCAGTTGGCCGCCATGCGGCTGGTGGCGGTCCCCCTGAGCGCCGACCAGATCACCCGGTACTACGAAGGCTTCTCCAACGGGGTTCTCTGGCCGCTCTTCCATTATCTGCTGGAGCAGGTCCCGCTTCACGTGCGCGATTGGGAGCCGTACGCCGAGGTGAACCAGCGGTTCGCCGACGTGGTGGCTCAGCATTATCAGCCCGGCGACTTGATATGGGTGCACGACTATCAGCTGCTGCTTCTGCCCGAGCTGTTGCGGCAGCGGCTGCCGGACGCCCGCATCGGATTCTTCCTTCATATACCGTTTCCGTCCGAAGAGCTGTTCCGCACCCTTCCCGAGCGCGATCTCTTGCTCCGTGGACTCCTCGGCGCCGACCTGGTCGGGTTTCATACGCCCACCTACCTGAGACACTTCGCCGCTTCGCTCACCCAGATTCTCGGGCTTACGGTGGACATCGACCGGGTCCAGTTGTCGGATCGCGAAGTTCGGCTCGGCGTCTTTCCGATGGGGATCGACGCCGAAACATTCATCGCGCTGGCGGAAGACCCGGCGGTACAGGCCGAGGCAAAGGCGCTGCGCGGCGACGGAACGGTGAAGCTTCTGGTGGGAGTGGATCGCCTGGACTACACCAAGGGAATCCCCCGGCGGCTCCTCTCCTATGAGAAGATGCTGCAGACCCACCCGGACCTGCGGGGACGGGTTCGGCTGGTGCAGGTGGCGGTGCCGTCGCGGACCGGGGTGGGGGCATATCAGGATTTCCGATCGCTGGTCGACGGCATGGTGGGCCGCATCAATGGCGACTTCGCCACGCCGAGCTGGGTGCCGGTGCATTACATCTTTCGTGGGCTATCTGAGCGGGAGCTCGTCGCGCTCTACCGTGCGGCTGACGTCATGCTGGTCACCCCATTGCGCGACGGCATGAACCTGGTGGCCAAGGAGTTCGTCGCCTCTCGCACGGATGGCGATGGAGTCCTGGTGTTGAGTGAGTTCGCCGGGGCATCGTGGGAGCTGCCGGAGGCCATTCAAGTCAACCCCTACGACGTCGAGGGAACCGCCGAGAGCTGCTATCGTGCGCTCATGATGGGAGCGGAGGAACGCCGGACCAGACTGGAGCCGCTGCGCGCGCGGGTGCAGGCCTACGATGTTCATCGTTGGGCCGCGACGTTTCTGGAGCAGCTCGCGACGATTACCCAGCGGCAGCCGTTGTCGCGTCCCCCTGCCGGCGCCATCGCTGCCCGCCAGGCCCTCCAGGCCCGGCTTCGCGACGCCGAGGATCTGCTGGCGTTGCTCGACTACGACGGCACCATGGTTCCCTACACCGCGACCCCCGAGCTGGCCCGGCCCGATCCTGCGCTGATGGAGCTGCTCGGTGCGCTGGCCGCGCGTCCCCATGCTGAAGTACATGTGGTGAGCGGACGACCGCGCGAGACCTTGGAACACTGGCTCGGCGCGCTGCCGATTGCACTGCACGCGGAGCACGGATTCTGGTCCCGGCCGGTCGGCAGCTCCGAGTGGACCGCGATTGGGGAGCTCGGCGGCAGCTGGCGTGAGCCGGCACTGACCATTCTTCGGGACATTACGGCCAGGACGCCAGGCTCGCTGATCGAGGTGAAGTCGGCGGCCCTGGCGTGGCACTACCGCATGGCCGACCGGGAAGCGGGAGCCCGGCGAGCCAACGAGCTGCGGCTGCATCTGACCCAGCTGCTCAGCAATCAACCGGTCGAGATCCTGGCGGGGCACAAGGTCATCGAGATCCGGCCATACGGCATTCACAAGGGGCGGATTGTCCCACCGTTCCCGCCCGAGCGGCTGGCTACAACGACGGTGCTCGCCATTGGCGATGATCGCACCGATGAGGACCTTTTCGAGGCCCTGCCTGCCGAGGCGATCACCGTCCGGGTCGGACCCGGGCCCACTCGAGCGCGCTTCCGGCTGGATGGAGTGCCGGCCGTGCGCACCCTGCTGCACTCGCTGGTCGAGGCCGAGGTTCCCAGATAAGGCTGCAACAACCGCCAGGGCTCGCGGTGCTCTTCTTCACCGAGCTCTGGGAGCGCTTTGCCTACTACGGGATGCGGGCCCTCCTCATCCTGTACCTCATCGACACAGCCACCGGTGGCCTGGGGTGGAGCCAGGAGACGGCCAGCCGGCTCTATGGTTGGTTCATCGGTCTCACCTACCTGACCCCGGTCGCGGGAGGGTGGCTCGCGGACCGGTTCCTCGGTACCAACCGATCGCTGCTGGTCGGCGGCGCGGTCCTCACGCTCGGTTACTTCTCCCTCGCACTCGGAACTGGTGTGTCGTTCTATGCCGGACTGGCGCTCGTCGCGGTGGGGACCGGGTTTTTCAAGGCGAACGTGCACACGATGGTAGGCCAGCTCTACCCGCTGGGCGACCCGCGCCGGGACTCGGGCTTCACCCTCTACTACATGGGTATCAATCTGGGCGCGTTCTTCGGCCCGCTGGTGTGCGCATGGCTCGCGGTGAGGTACGGCTGGTCGTACGGGTTCGCCGGGGCAGGCGGTGGCATGGCGGTGGGCGTGCTGTTTTATCTCTGGGCGAGGGGCAAGTCGCTGCGGAGTGTCGGGCTCTCGCCGCTGGCGCGTGCGGCGGCGGCGGGGCCCCGCCTCCATACAGCGCTGACGCCGGCCGAACGGCAGCGCATAATGGCGATTGGGCTCATCACCGTTTTCGTGGTGGTCTTCTGGTTGGCCTATGAGCAGGCTGGCTCATCCCTGAATGTGTTTGCCGCCCACCGTACCGACCGGGCAGCCGGTGAGTGGCTGGCGTGGCTGGCACCCAACGGTGAGATCCCCGCCGCCTGGTTCCAATCGATCAATCCCCTCTTCGTTCTGCTGCTGGCGCCGGCCGTTGCCGGCCTCTGGCAACGGTTGGGGGACCGGGCGCCCAGCACTCCGGCCAAGATGGCATTGGGGCTGATCCTGCTCGGCCTGGCCTACACGGTGATGGTGGCAGGGGCTGCGCAGGGCGACCCCGGCTCGCTGGTGAGTCCGTGGGTGCTGGTGGCGTTCTACCTGATCTACACGCTGGGAGAGCTCTGCTTTCTGCCGGTGGGCATCTCGTTTGTGAGCCAGACTGCGCCCGCCAGGCTCGCATCGATGCTGATGGGCATCTGGCTGACCGCCAACTTTGTGGCCAACCTGATCGGCGGTTATCTGGCGGGCATGGTGCAGCAGATCGAGCGCGGCGAAGTCTTCCGGGTGCTCGGAGGACAGGCCGATTTCTTCCTGATTTTCGTGGTCTTGTGTCTCACGGCGGGGTGTCTGCTGGGCCTGCTCGTCCCGGCGATCAGACGCCTTATGGGAGAGCCGGCCTCCGGCGTGGCGCAGCCGACTTAGGTAGTGCGCCTAGTCGGCGGGTGGTGGCACGGCAGCCGGATCGATGTGCCGCAGGGCCCGCCGGGCTGCTGCAGCGATCTCGTCGTTGATCTCCTCTTCGATCATCTGCTGCAGGCGGGGCACCGCGGCCTTGGCTCCGGGCCCGATCTCGCCCAGTGCGACAGTCACGGGATAGCGGACCACAGGACTCGGATCGTCGAGCGCCTCGATCAGGGCGGGCACCGCCCGTACCGCTTCCGGCCCCATCCCGGCGATCTCATAGGCGGCGGCATTCCGGCTCTGCGGAGCCAGGGCCTTCAGATCCAGGATCCACTCACTCAAGGTCCGTCCATTGGAAATCGGATCCTTGACCTTCACCGGAGTAGCCTGCGCCATGGCGGCGCTGGTCGCTATCAACGTGGCCAACAGGAGCGGCCCTAGAATACGCTTCAACATGAGTTTCTCCCGATACGTTCCAGCTCACCCGCATTTCGCGGCTACTGGAATATAGACGCACCGGATCGCTCCGCCCCATATTTGCTATCACCTCCAACCTGCCGGCATCATGAGATCTCTGCGGATCGTATGGACCAGCGTTGTCATCCTGCTGCTGGCTGCCAGACCGAGCCTGGCTCAGACCGGGTCGCCGGCGGCGGCGGGCTCCTCGGTCGAGGCGATGTACCGCGCCATCGCCGACAGTCTCATACACGCAGCGACCGGGGACAGCGCGGCTTACGCCCGCCTGGGTAGCCTGGTGGACGGTTTCGGGCACCGCCTGAGCGGCTCCGCCAGCCTCGAGGCGGCGATCGACTGGGTCCTGGCGCAGATGAAGAGCGATGGCCTGGAGAACGTTCGGGGAGAGCGGGTGATGGTGCCGCACTGGGTGCGGGGCGAGGAATCGGTCGAGCTGGTCAAGCCGAGACGCGTCCGGTTGTCCATGCTCGGGCTGGGAGGCAGCATCGCCACGCCGAGGCGGGGGATAACGGCGCCGGTGCTCGTGGTGACCGGCTTCGACGACCTCCACGAACGGGCAACGGAGGCGCGGGGCAAGATTGTGCTGTTCGACGTGCCGTTCACCACGTACCGTGAGACCGTGAAGTACCGGGTGGAAGGTGCCGCGGCCGCGGCCCGGGCCGGCGCCGTGGCCAGCCTGATCCGGTCGGTCGCCGCCTACTCCATTCGAAGCCCGCACACCGGGGTAATGCACTACGACTCGACGGTAACGCCGATTCCGGCGGCGGCGCTCAGCGTGGAGGACGCCATGATGCTGCGGCGATTCCAGGACCGGGGCCAGCCGGTGGTCGTGACGCTCCGGATGGCGGCCCGTACCCTGCCCGACGCCCCATCGCGGAATACGGTGGCGGAGGTCATCGGGCGGGAGCTCCCGGATGAGGTGGTGGTGCTGGGCGGCCACATCGATTCGTGGGACGTCGGGCAGGGCGCGATGGACGACGGCGGCGGCGCGGTCGCGGCCTGGGAGGCAGTTCGGCTCATGAAGCAGCTTGGTCTCCGGCCACGCCGAACGGTGCGGGTGGTGCTCTGGACCAACGAGGAGAACGGCGGGAAAGGGGCGCTGGCGTATCGTGACACCCATGCCGATCAGCTGACCAAGCATGTCCTGGCCATTGAATCCGATAACGGCGTCTTTGCTCCAAAGGGGTTCCGATTCAGCGGGTTGGATGCGGCCTTCGCGAGGGCGCAGGAGATTGCTGAGCTACTGAAGCCGATCGGGGCGGACAAGGTGAGCCGGGAGAAGGATTCCCCCGAGGCCGACATTGCCCCGCTGGTGGAGCGCGGAGTGCCCGGTATGGGTCTGGATGTGGAGGGCAGCCGCTACTTCTGGTTCCACCACAGCGAGGGTGACATGCTCGACAAGCTCGATCCGGCCGAGCTGGCCCGCTGTGTGGCGGCGCTCGCGGTGATGGCCTATGTCGCGGCCGATGCGCCGGACGGGCTTGCCCACGCCGCTGCCCGCTGAGGCCCGCGAAACCCGAGGTCCGCAGCCGTCGTACCCCTAGTAGGCCATGCTGCTCGAGCTTCTGCTGCTGCTCCACTCCGATCCGATCGACCCACCGGGCGTGTATCGCGGCCGGTTGGGTGAGTTGGACGTGCGGATTCCGCGGCAGGAAGCCGAGACGTCGGTCGATGGAAAGCTCGATGAGGCGGTCTGGGGTGCGGCCGCAGTGCTCACCGATTTCTCCCAGTTCTCCCCCACCGATGGTGTCCCTGCAGCCGACTCCACCCAGGTGCTGGTGTGGTACTCCCCCACAGCCATCCACTTCGGCATTCGGGCGTTCGAGGCTCACGGCCCGGTGCATGCCACCCTCGCCGATCGCGACCGCATTTCCGCCGACGACCACATCCAGATCCTGCTCAGCACGTTCAATGACGGACGCCAGGCCAGCGTGTTCGCGGTCAACCCGTACGGGGTGCAGTCCGACGGAGCCCTGGTCGAGACCGGCTCCACCAGCGGCAACGGCTTCAACAACGCGGTGGTGAAGCGCGAAGCGGCCGATCTGAGCCCCGACTTCGTGTTCGAGTCGAAGGGCCGGCTCACCGCGTACGGCTACGAAGTCGAGGTGCGGATCCCATTCAAGAGCATCCGCTTTCAGCCCGGGCGGGAGCAGACCTGGGGGCTCAATGTGGTCCGCCTGGTTCAGCACTCCGCCCGGGAGGATTCCTGGGCGCCGGCCAAGCGCGCCAGCGCCTCGTTCCTGGCCCAGTCCGGCCGGCTGGTCGGGCTCAGCGACTTGCGCCGGGGGGTGGTACTCGACTTCACCCCGTCACTCACCTCGAGGACCACGGGCGCACCCGGGTCGAGCGGCTGGGATTACGCCGGCGGCGGTCCAGAGCTCGGCGGCACCGTGCGCTGGGGCGTCACCAACAACCTGACGCTGAACGGCACCGCCAACCCCGATTTCTCCCAGGTCGAGTCCGATGCCCAGCAGTTCGTCTTCGACCCGCGGAACGAGCTCTTCTTCTCGGAAAAGCGGCCCTTCTTCCTCGAGGGAATCGAGCAGTTCAGCACGCCGAACTCGCTCATCTACACCAGGCGGATCATTCAGCCGGTCGCGGCGGCCAAGCTCACCGGCAAAGCCTTCGGCACCGACCTGGCACTGCTCAGCGCGGTGGACGACAGGGCGGGCTCCGCCAGCGGGCAGGATCATCCCGTGTACAACCTGCTCCGGGTTCAGCGTGACGTGGGCTCTCAGTCCCGCCTCGGCGTGGTGTACACCGACAAGATCGACGGGGACAACTACAATCGGGTGGCCGGCGCCGATTCACGTCTCGTGTTCGGCGGCGTGTACAGCGCTCAGCTGCAGTTGGCGGGGAGCAGAACCCGACGAAACGGAATCACCCAGACTGCGCCGCTCTGGTCGGCGCGGGTGGCCAGGAACGGCCGCACCTTCGGAGCGCGCTACTCCTTCACCGGTGTAGCGGAGGACTTCCGGGCCGAGAGCGGCTTCATCTCGCGACCCGGCATCGCGCACGCCAATCTCGACCACAGCCTTACGCTGTACGGAAAGCAGGGAGGCCTGATCGAGACCTTCACCGGCGACGTGGCGCTCGACGGAACCTGGGAGTACGACCGCTTCGTACATGGGCAGGGAATTCAGGACCAGAAGCTTCACTTCAACACCAACACCAGACTCAAGGGCGGCTGGCAGCTGGGCGCATCGGTGCTGGTGGAGTCGTTCGGCTATCCCTCCGACGTGTACACCGGTTACGCGCTGGAGGTCCCGGGCGGCGCCGGCATCGACACGGTGCCCTTTACCGGCACGCCGACCATCCCGAATCTGGACTACCTGGTGTCGCTCGACACCCCGGAGTTCTCCCACTTCTCCGGCAACATTTTCTTCCTCTGGGGTCACGACGAGAACTTCTTCGAGTGGGCCAGCGCCAAGATCACCTGGCTGGATCTCACGCTCGACTGGCGCCCCACGCCCAAGCTCAGAGTCAACGGCAGCTACCAGCTGCAGTGGGTGGGCCGGCGGACCGACGGGAGCACGGTAGATCTGTGGCGGAGTCCCCGGCTCAAGGTGGAGTATCAGCTGTCCCGGCCGATCTTCGTCCGGCTGGTCGGCGAGTACACCACCGAGCGGCGGGATGCTTTGCGGGACGAGAGCCGCACCGGCGCGCCGATCCTGATCTTCGATCCGGATGCCAACAGCTACCTCCGCGCGGCTACGTTCGGTCATCGATCGTTCCGCGGTGATTTTCTCTTCTCCTACCAACCGAACCCGGGCACCGTGCTGTTTGCCGGCTATGGCAGCACGCTCCGGGACCCCACCCAGTTAGGCAGTGCCAGCCTCCGCCGCGCGGAGGACGGTTTCTTCCTCAAGCTCAGCTACTTGATTCAGATGTAGGTGGTCGACTTGTAGTCGGCGCGCCACAGCGCGTCGTCGCCAGCAACAGCCTGAATGCAACTTTCCGCACTTCCCTCACCGCCCGCCACAAACTGATCGACAGCAACTTTTTAGGATGCGTCACACCGGCTCGACTCTATCCCGTCCTCCGATGGCGTACCTCTTGCCAATACCGCTGCCGAATACTTTTGCACCCCCGCACAACTGAAGCATAGGCCTACTGCAACAGCGGGTGGGCAGGGTACGGCTCGTCTCTCCTCCTGCCGGAGCGGTCGCGATGCGGATCCTGGTCCTGAACTACGAGTATCCACCGCTTGGCGGCGGTGCGGCTGTAGCAACAGCGGCGCTGGCGCAGGGGCTGATGGAGCGCGGCGTTGCCGTGGACGTGGTAACTGCCGGCGCGGAGCCAGGTGCGGAGCGCCGCACTGCAGATCCACTCGCGGAGGGAGCCGAGGAGGGCAGTCTCACGGTATACCGCGTGAGGAGCCGGCGCAGCGGGGTGCACCAAGCAGGAATGGGGGACGCCGCCAGCTATCTGGTGGGCGCGTTA
>DASYVW010000080.1:0-6187 GCA_035936675.1 Gemmatimonadales bacterium | reverse complement strand
CTCCCATCAGATGCTGCGTTGGTTCGAGCACCGCTCTCCGCCGGCACCACCTCCATGAGTCGGTCGTGCAGCGAGCCATGACGGCGGCAGTCCGGGCGAGCGGGATCGGGAAGCGGGCGAGCTGTCATACCCTGCGGCACTCCTTCGCGACCCATTTACTCGAGGCGGGCTACGACATACGGACGGTGCAGGAGCTCTTGGGGCACCGGGATGTGGCGACCACGATGATCTACACCCATGTCCTGAACCGGGGAGGCCGCGGGGTCCGAAGCCCGGCGGACCGCCTGGGCGTGAGAGTGGATGCAGGAATGGCGCAATAGACTGCGGTGGGTGATGTTAGTGCGTGATGACCGGCCAGACATGTCGGTCCACTTACTAGTTAGGCCTACACCGAGATCAGGAGTGCGCGTGGAGTACAGCGAGGCGGAGCTGCGCAGCTTCATTGGCCCGCGGGCAACGTACTATTTGAAGCGCTTCCAGCGCCTTCAGCACGGCGGGCCTAACTCCTTTTCCTTCAACTTCGCGGCATTCTTCTTCAGCTTGGGGTGGCTGCTGTACCGCCGGCTCCACCGCATCTTCTGGATTGCCCTAGCTATTGTGGTGGTGGAGTCCGTGCTCAGCGAATGGGTGGCCACCGCGTTCCTAGGGCTGCAGACGGCCTCCACGACGTACAATCAACTCGTCACGTTGACCTATGCAGTGACCGTAGGCACCTTCGCGAACGCATTGTATTACCGCCATGCTGCGCGCCGCCTTGCCGGCCTCAAGGCCAACGCCGCCACCGAGGGGCAGATCGCGCAGGCCGGGGGCGTCCGATGGGGACCGCCCCTGGTGTTTCTGGCGGTGGTGCTAAGCTTGGTTATTCTCGCAATCTATGCTGGCTCGAACATCACGGCACCGTGAGGCCTAACAAGCGCATGCAGCTGGCGGACGCTTCAGTTCTAAAGGAAGCGTAGGATACTGCGCAGGCTGAGGAGTCGCCGCGGCTGATGCGCGGTCCGTTAGGCTGCAGCGCCGCCATCTCTGAATGCTGAGTTAGTGCAGCTGAGGTTCATGCAGCAGCGGCTATCTGAATTTAAGCCCTGGTAAAAATGCCACGAAAAAGGGCGCCGCACCAAACGTCGTTGGCATCTTTCCCGGCGACGCCTCGAAAAGGAGTTAGTCAACAATGAATAAGAACACGGTCTGCCTGTGGTATGAACACGATGCCGAAGAGGCCGCGCGCTTCTACGCGAAAACCTTTCCGCAAAGCAGTGTCGGCGCCGTCCACCGTGCGCCGGCCGACTATCCCGACGGCAAAGCGGGCGATGCCTTGACGGTCGAATTCACCGTCGCGGGCATACCCTGTATCGGCCTCAATGGCGGGTCGCAGTACAAGCACAGTGAGGCCTTTTCCTTCCAGATCGCGACCGACGATCAGAAAGAGACGGACCGCTACTGGAACGCGATCGTTGGCAATGGCGGGCACGAAAGCCAGTGCGGCTGGTGCAAGGACAAATGGGGTGTTAGCTGGCAGATCACCCCGCGTGTGCTGACCGATGCACTCGCTAAGGGCGGCCACGCGGCGAAACGTGCGTTCGAGGCGATGATGCCGATGAAGAAGATCGACGTCGCCGCCATCGAAGCGGCTGTGCGCGGCTCATCGACTTGAGCGTTTGTTGGCAGAATGAGGTAGTTCCCCGGGGATCGACAACCAATATCCCTGAAAGCCGCACCCTAACACGCAAATGCAGCTGTCAGGCCGATCAGCGCTGGACTCCCTGCGGGCGGGGCGTCATCGCTGGTCGCGATAAGGAAACGTTGATTGGTGTGGGCGCGGGCTCTATAGGCCTGCAGCTGATTTGCATTTCGTTAGGCAGACTGGAAATGATTCCTGGCGTTGGAGGTTCACTGGTGGACGTACGCCCGATAGCTCTTGCGTGGAGCGGCGGCAAAGATAGTAGTCTCGCGCTGGCGGCCTTACGTGCCGACCCGACCGTGGAAGTCGTCGCCCTGGTCACCACGCTGACGCGCGACTATGACCGGATCAGCATGCACGGCGTTCGTCGCGCCGTGCTCAACGCCCAGGTCGCGGCGCTTGGGCTTCCTCTCGTGGAGGCGATGATTCCCGCAGCTGCGAGCAACCTGGTCTATGAGGAGGCGCTGGCGGCCGCCCTGGCAGTCCTGCGCCAGCAGCACCCCGACCTACGGCACCTGGCGTTCGGAGATCTCTTCCTTGAAGACGTGCGCGCCTATCGTGAGCGTCTGCTGCCCCCGCTCGGCTGGACGCCAGTGTTCCCGCTGTGGGGGCGGGACACAGCGGCGCTCGCGCGCGACTTTGTTGGCGCTGGCTATCGCGCCATTGTGACGTGCGTGGACACCACTCAACTCGGGGCCGAGTTTGCCGGCCGGGATTTCGATGCGGCGCTCTTGGCCGAGCTGCCGGCGACGGTCGACCCCTGTGGCGAGCGGGGCGAGTTTCACACGTGTGTGTATGCCGGGCCCATTTTCCGGCAGCCGCTTGCAATACAGGTGGGGACCCGGGTTCGGCGTGACGGCCGCTTTGAGTACTGTGACCTCACCCTGCTGAACACGGCAGCCTCAGCTGCCTAACAAGCGCATGCATCCGACGGCGCTTCAGGTGTAAGGAGACATAGGATAGTGCGCGAGCGGCGAGGTCGCCGCAGCTGATGCGCGGTCCGTTAGGCAACGATCAGGATCTGGTGACTAAGAAGAGGTTTCGTGACTGACGAACTTCGGGACGCTTGGCGCCTGTTCCTCTTGGAATGGGAGGCCGCCAAGCATTATCACCTTCCTTACGCCTTGATCATCGGCCATACGTTTCGCAACCCGCTCGTTGAACACCTCCTCCCAGCGCTTCTCTTAGTAAGGGGCGCTTCGATCCTAGACGAAGGCTTAGAGCAAGTGATTGAGGAGCAGGGGCAGCCAATGTCTCGAAAGTACCGGGAGAATCTTGAAGGGAGGATCTCCTTTCTTGCGGATCGCGGTGCTTTGCCCAACGCTGAGAAACTGCACCGGGTTAGGAAGGCTCGCAACGAGGTTGCGCACGACCCCGATGCACGTATCGACTGGCTAGGTCTTGAGTCTGCTATTAGCGAGATTGAGCATGCTTTAACAGCGCTTGGCGTGGTCGGCCAACGACCCAAGCTTGAGTACTTCGGTGAGAGGTCGGCCATGGCTGAGGCGCCCGATGGTCGCGGCTGGACTCGGACCTTTACGATCGGCGTCCGCGAGAACGGGAAGCCCGCCTACGAGGCTACCTGGAAAGAGCACCTTGAGCCTGCCGGATCGCCCAGTGCCGAAGGCGAGCCGCCGTCCCGCGCCTGATCGATGCCTAACAAGCGCATGCAGCTGACGGCGCTTCATGTGTAAGGAACGTAGGATTGTGCGCGAACGGCGAAGTCGCCGCAGCTGATGCGCGGTCCGTTAGGCTGCGCGAGGTCACCATTTTGCGCTTCGACTTCGCATTAGAGCGGTCGGAGTTCGAGAGCGGGCGCGGGTTCGTTGTCGTGCGGCTCGCCGACGGACAACACCTTAGGTAGCAGACTCTGCCGCGCGGTGAGGGCCTTGAGTCAGTCAATGTCGTCGGAGAGCGCTATCGCCTGGACACCCTCCAGGATCCCTGCTTCGCCGCAGGGAACGAGATAAGACTCGAGCGGGAGCCGGCCAATCCGTACGATCCCAACGCGATCGCTGTGTGGAACGCAGCACGCACGCTCCAGGCAGGCTACATACCACGAGACGAGGCGAAGCGCTTCGCTAAGAAACTCGACAAGGGTCAACGCTTTCGCGTCGTGACAATCTGGGAGACGTTCGAGGGTGACCGCCGCATTGGCATTCGTCTCTTGCTCATAGGCAACGAAGCTAACGTCACGGGCCTGTAGTCCAGACGCTAACCTCTTGTCTCGCGCTGCCTAACAAGCGCATGCAGCCGACGGCGCCTCAGGTTTAAATGAACGTAGGATTGTGCGCAGGCTGCGGAGTCGCCGCAGCTGATGCGCAGGCCGTTAGGCAGCCACCTGGAGCGAAGCATTGAGCGAAGACCTCGTCACTGTCTTTCAAACTAGCGATCCCGTCATCCTCGTCATGGTTAAAGCCGCCCTGGACGCCGACGGCATACCATTCGTGGCACAAGGCGAAGGCGTGCAGGATTGGATCGGCATGGGCCGCTTTCCTGCCGGTTACAATGCGGTCACCGGGCCCGTGCGAATTCACGTCGCAGCCGAGAACGCCGAGGCGGCCCGCGAGGCACTCGAAGGTATCGAGAGGTAAGCCTGCCCTCAGTTCGAGCGCTGCCTAACAAGCGCATGCAGCGGACGGCGCTTCATGTTGAGGAACGAAGGATTGTGCCACGCTGGGGAGTCGCCGCAGCTGATGCGCGGTCCGTTAGGCCGACAACGCGCATCCCTTGTTGTCGAGACCTGGGTGTTGATGCCTGACCCGTTCGCCGTGAGTCGCCCAGAACTACTTCATCGCGATCACGTGCTCCACGAACTGATCGACGGCGATCTCGGTGCCCTGCTGAAAGCCCGTCGCTTTGTTCTTCTCGAGGTCCGCTTCATCCCGGTGCAGCGCCGTGAAGACGTAGCGAGTGCCGGTTCCCACGGTTTCCATCGTAATGATGGCGGTGATCGGAATGTCGTCAAAGACAGCCGGACGATAGCCGGGGAACAACATGGAGGTCCAGACAAGTCGCTCCATCGGAATAACGTCCAGGAAACAGCCGAGGTTGGGAGACTCCTGACCGTCTCCCATTGCGATGTCGATGCTGAAGATGCCGCCCGGTCGCACGTCCATTTCGGTTCGCGACACACGCCCCCAGGGCTTGGGCATGTACCACTCCTTGAGATGCTCCGGTTTCGTCAACGCTTCCCAGACGAGCCGCGTGGGAGCGTCGATGAACCGTTCGATAGCGAAATCAAGTTTCGGATTGAAGGTGAATTGCTTGTTCATGAGTCTGATTCCTTCTCCTTGAGTTGTTTGACGTATTGGTCGAACCGGTCCAGTCGAGCTTCCCACAACTGGCGACGCGCGGTCAGCCAGTCTTCAACGACCTTGAACCGTTCGGGTGCGATCTCATACGTCCGCACTCGCCCGCGCTTTTTCGACCTCACCAGTCGGCTCTGTTCGAGCACCGAGAGGTGCTGCACGAACGACGGGAGTTGCATGTCGAACGCTGCCGCCAGTTCGCTGACGGTGGCTGGTCCGACAGACAGTCGCTCCAGGACTTTCCGCCGAGTCGGGTTGGACAAGGCGTGAAAGACTTCGTCAGCGGCTGCGGATTGAACCATTTCCGACACCATCCAAATGCTCGGGTTATCCGATCTGACCGAGGGATTCTACAGCCGTGGAATACTTTTGTAAATACCTAAGTATTTGTATCTTGGAAGCGCCAACCCCTCACACGGAGACAAGAACTCCGGCGAAGACGGTTTCTCTTACATCGACTCGGCTGCGGTCCTAGCGGTCCTATCTGACCTTTGCTGGCCGGGATGCAGTCATGGCCGCGCGTGGCGAGCGCTTCGATCTGCGGCCTAACGAACGCTGCAGCTGTCAAAGGATCTATTGAATTGTTTGCGGCTACGCCGCAGACTCTTATTTGATTCCTTTGCAGCTGAGCTGGGGCGTTAGGCTGCTTGCGTTGAGAATAGGGGCAAAATTGGGTTTCCTCCAGCGCGGTCTTAGTTGGCTTCTCCGACCCTTGCATCGCTTCTGGATCGTGCGCACGACAGTACCTGATCCGTGGGAGCCCGCGAGCACCTTTCTAATCGGGCCCGATCGCTTCGGTGCAGGCTCCCGCAAGCCGTTCTCGTGGTACTTCGAAGGGCAAAGCACCGTCATGGTGAGGGATGTGGCATCAATCTGTGACTGGCTGAGCGCCTGCCAATACATGCATGATTCCGAGCTCTTTCGAGAACCGGACTACTGGCAGCATCCGCTGACATTCGAGCAGCTGCGTAAAGGTGATTGCGAAGACCATGCTCTGTGGGCGTGGCGCAAGATGGTGGAGTTAGGGATCCCCGCGGAGCTCTATGTCGGACAGTGGCGGCAAGATGGAGGGCGTTCCGGGTTCCACGCCTGGGTGGTTTTCGAGAAGGACGGTAGCACATTCCTGCTGGAGCCCGTGATCAAAGATGCTAAGAGGATCGTGAAGCTGCTCGACGAAGTGCGTGTTGACTACGTGCCG
>DASYVW010000079.1:0-3539 GCA_035936675.1 Gemmatimonadales bacterium | reverse complement strand
AGCGGATGTAGCGCGCCAGCAGCCGCCGGTGTGCCGCTCCGTGCCTCACATCCAGTGACGGTAATGGAGCAGTCGGATCCAGCAGCGTCACGAGATCGGACCGGGCCGCCGCAGGCAACTGGGTGGTGCCATGTAGTGCGGCGCACGTGGGGCAGAGGGCGCCGCCATCCCGGGTGCTGAACGGGAGTGGTCCCTCGCCCGCAAGCGGAGTCCCGTCGATCACACAGGCGTCGAGCGACGGTGCAAAGCCGAGGACGCTCACGAGCTGCCAGAGGACCCGAAAACCCAGGGCCTCGATGTCGGGTGACGCAACGGTCTCCAGCTGTTCCAGGGCACGTTGAAGCAGGTCGAAGCTTTCCGGATGCGGATCCGGCGGGGCAAAGCGAAGCATCACCTCCGCCAATGCGCATGCGCTGGCGTAGCGCTCCAGGTCGGTCGCCAGTCCCACATGCAGCCGCCTGAGGTCGAAAGCGGTGAGGACGTGCAGCTCGCGGTGCTCCTTCATCAGGACCTGCGCCTGACCTTCGCTGAGCAGCTGAAGCGCAGCACCGAACCGGCTCTTCGGGCGCAAGGCCCCCTTGGCGATCGCGCTCTGGACCCCGTGCTCCCGGGTGGCCAGGCGGACGATCTTCGACGTCTCGCTATAGCGGAGGGTGGAAAGCACAATCGACGATGTGGAAACCAGCGGCATGGATACTTCGCTATGGCTGAGGCTCGTCGGTCGCTTGGGCGCCTGCCGGTGGCACCAGGGCGAGTAGCACCTGGCTGGCACACTGTCCCACCGGGACCGAGCGTATCTCCGTAAAGTTCGATCGCAGGACGTGGACCACCCCATTAGCCGAGCATCCCGCTTCCAGCGCATAGATGCGCGCCCGCGAGTCCACGGCGACGCCCGTATTGCCGGGGATCCCGATACCGTTCCCTTCCCCTCTGACAACCGCGCGCTTTGCCGTATCAAACTCCATCAGACCCTCGGTCCGGGAGCTGATCAGCAGCCGGTCGCCCCCGTCGCTGGCGAGGTCTCCGGGTCCGAAGCCAAACCCTCCGAAGCTCGCCCGCTCAGTTCGCTCGACCGGGTCCACCACCGAAAGCCGCCCCTCATCGATCGTCGGATCTCCATCCTGAACCACGTAGACCAGGCCATCACCCGCAACCGTGCTGAACCGGGCGTTGCCGGGCCCGACCAGCGGAATCGAGTCGACCACCGCGCCGGCCAGGTTACCGGCAGGGTCGATCACACTGATCCAGCTCTCCCCGGCCGGTTTTCCTTGCGCATCGAGATTGGCGTTGATCACCAGCAGCCGGCCGCGGGTGAAGGTGATCTGCTCGGGTGTGCGGCCTACCGGAATGCTGACGGTATCTCCCGTGGAGAGATCGACCCTGGTGACCGTCTGCAGGCTGGAGTTGGAGACGTAGGCGATCGAGTCGCTGACCAAGGCGGCGCCCGCCACTCCAGATCCGGGCGCGAGCGAGATCGTGTTCACCAACTGCCGGGCTCTCAGGTCGACCACCGCGATCGCATCCCGGCCCTGGAGGGGTACGACCGCGATGGCTCCGCGGGTGC
Organism: Gemmatimonadales bacterium; assembly: GCA_035936675.1. Taxonomy (GTDB): domain Bacteria; phylum Gemmatimonadota; class Gemmatimonadetes; order Gemmatimonadales; family GWC2-71-9; genus CAVVWJ01. The sequence goes on along the minus strand of DASYVW010000079.1, from coordinate 1,975 downwards.
TCACGCTCGCGGGCTGCACGTCCGAGGCGCCGAGGGGAACGGTAGAGACCTGCGTCGGTGCGGCGACGGGGATCAAGCTCAGCGTCGCTGCGTTGGTGTTGAGGACCACTACCATCTCTTCCGGTGGCGGAAGCGGCGCCGAGGTTTCGGCGCAGGACGTCGAACTGGCGATGGCCAAGGCCAAGCCGGCAGTGATCCGGGTTCTGATCATGACATCAAAGATCGAAGCGCCTCCCCTCCGCCGCCAGTCACCGCTCAGAAACGGAACCTGGCTCCCCCGAATACACCGCGGTGCCGCCCGGCAAACCCGACCACTTGTTCATAGTGCTGGTTGAACAGGTTCTCGACGCGCAGCACTCCTGAAACGCCCGGGCGATTCGGTCCCGCGCGGAGCACCTCGATGTCGCAGGCCAGGTCGACGATTGCGTAGGCCGGCAACTCGATGCGCTGGCTGGGGAACTGATTGAAGTCCACATCGTCCCGCCGCCCCAGGTAGGTCACCGAGCCACCCAGGAGAGCGCGGTCGAAGACGCGGGTCCGGAGCGCCAGCTCCGCGGAATGCCTCGGTCTCCGGATCAGGCGTTCGCCGGCGGCAAAAGAGGCTGAAGGCTGGCCGGCATCGTCGGTCGCCTCGGTATCGAGGTAGGTGTACGAGGCCGTGGCTCGCACGCCGGTGGCGAACACCGCGGTCACTCCGGTCTCCACACCGCGAGCCCGCGCTCCAGCCCCGTTGCGATACGTCGGCTCACCCGGTGCGGCGCTTCCATCGTAGACGACCATGTCACGGAAATGCTGATCGAAGTAGGTGGCCCACACCGAGAGCCCGCCAGCGGCTAATCCCTGCTCGATGCCTGCCTCCCAGCTGGTCGCGCGTTCGGGGCTCAGGCTCGAATCACCGACCACAAAAGGCGCATCGCAGAACTGCTCGCAGAAGGTCGGCGCCTTGAACGCACGTCCCACCGAGGCGCGCAGCCGGGTATGTGACGGCAAGCGGTAGGCGGCCCCCGCGCGATAGGTGAAGAAGGTCCCGAAGGCGCTGTTGTCGTCCAGCCGGGCGTTCACATTGAGCGCCAGGCCGGACGGGAGATCCAGCAATCCCTGTGCGTAATAACCCAGGGTCGTACGGCCCCGATCGAACGGGGTATCCGGAGTCGTGCTGATCCCGCCGAAGTTCGAGGTCGTCGCCCCCGCCTGCCGCTCCGTCTCCCGCTCGGCTTGCGCGCCCGCAGTGATGGTGAGCTCGGGGCTGAGAGCCGCATTGAGACGTGCCTCAAGGTTCCCGCGCTGGGCTCGCGAGTCGCGACGGGAAGCGAAGGCAAATCCAACCGTGTCGCCGGCGTTGTCGGGTGGGTCGTCGAATCCCCCATCCGTACGGCTCCCTCCCGCCGCGAGCCTCAGCTCGTACCGATCGCCGAAACGCCGGCCGAGATCGGCGGCAAGGGTCAGGGCCTCTTCCGTGTTCGACTGGTTGCTGTCGGAGAGGATGCCGGCAAAGTCGGTGGGAAAGTGATACCGGTTCTTCGAATAGCGGGTCGCGAGCGATACATCTGTCCGGTCATTCGGTCTCCCTGCCACCGAGCCGCTCAACACCGTATTGCCGTAATCGTTGTTGAACGCGTATATGCCGTCGGTGGTGAAGCGGCTGGCGTCGGCGGAGTAACTCACCCGGTCGGTGCCACCCAGCAGCCCGAGGTGCCCATCGATGGTGCCGAAGGTGCCTCCCTCCGCGCCGCCTTCGAAGGCCAAGCGGCCCTGACCCCGGCGGGTGAAGATCTGCACCACGCCGCTCACGGCGTCGGAGCCGTAGATCACGCTCCCGGGGCCGCGCAGAATCTCGATGCGGTCGACATTGTCCGTCGTGAGGTTGGCCCAATTGTAGCCGCCCCCGGATTGATTGACCGGGACCCCATCCACCAGGACCTTCACGTAATCGCTTTCACCGCCTCGCATGAACAGCGAGCTGACACCGCCATAG
>DASYVW010000078.1:0-7393 GCA_035936675.1 Gemmatimonadales bacterium | reverse complement strand
CTCCGCGCCTGGGCCATGTATGACTGGGCCGCATCGGCAATGCAGACGACCATCATGGTCGCCGTCTTCCCCATCTACTTCGTGAAGGTGGCGGGGTCCGGCGTGGCCGAGAGTGGCGCCACCCAACGGCTCGCCCTGGTGAACAGCTTCGCACTGGTCTTCATAGCGCTGCTGTCTCCCATACTCGGTGCGATCTCGGATTATCGAGCGGCCAAGAAACGGTTTCTGGCGCTCTTCATGGGGATTGGCGTGGCTGCGGTCCTCGGCATGTTCTTCATTCACCACGGAGACCTGGACCTCGCCTCCGCGCTGTTTACGGTGTCGCTCGTCGGGGTGGCGGGAAGCTTCGTCTTCTATGAGGCGTTGCTTCCGCATATTGCCCGGCCGGGGGAAATGGACCGGCTCTCGACCGCCGGCTACGCGATGGGCTACGTCGGCGGGGGCATTCTGCTGGCGCTCAATCTCGCGTGGATCCAGCGGCCCGACTGGTTTGGGCTACCACATGGGCCGGGGCTGAGCGAGGACCACGCGACGCTGCCGGTGCGTCTTGCCTTCGTGTCGGTGGCGGCGTGGTGGGTTGTTTTTTCACTGCCATTGTTCCGAAGGGTGCCCGAGCCACCGGCGCTCCTCGAGCCCGACGAGCGCCGGGGTGAGAATTCGGTCATGATGGCGTTCGTGCGCCTGGCCGAGACGTTTCGCGAGCTCAGAAGCTACCGCAACGCTTTTCTTCTGCTCCTGGCCTTCCTGATCTACAATGATGGCATTCAAACCATCATCAAGATGGCGACCGCCTATGGCACAGAGATCGGGATCGGACAAAATGCGCTGATCGGGGCCATCCTGCTGGTGCAATTTGTGGGGATTCCCTGCACCTTTCTGTTCGGCATGCTGGCGCAGCGTATCGGCGCCAAGCGTGCGCTCTTTCTCGGACTCATGGCCTACACGGCAATCAGCCTTCTCGGCTACTTCATGAAGACCGCCTTCCATTTTTACGTGCTCGCTGGACTGGTAGGTACGGTCCAGGGCGGCACCCAGGCACTCAGCCGTTCCTTGTTCGCCGGCATGATTCCCCGTCACAAGTCGGGCGAGTTCTTCGGCTTCTTTAGCGTCTTCGAGAAGTTCGCCGGGATCTTTGGGCCACTGATTTTTGCGGGTACGATCGCCGCGACAGGGTCGAGCCGGAATGCCATTCTGTCGGTGATCATCTTCTTCGCCGTCGGGGCATTACTGCTCTGGCCGGTGAATGTGGCCGAGGGCCAGCGGATCGCCCGAGCGGCCGACCAAGGGACGGTACCCGCCGCCTGATCGCCGCTCTGGGAAGCCCACACCCTATCAATCGAAGGGGCGTGCCGGTCCCTAGTTGGGAATCGGCTTCTCTCCCTTGGAACCCGACTTCTGCCCCCGGGCGAGCACGCGGATCGTGGAGATCTGGGACTTACCCGCGGCACTGGCACTGATCACCGCGAACCCCACGCTCCGTCCGACGACTTCACCACTACTGGCGACGGTGGCCACCGCGTCGTTGCTGCTCCTCCAGCTGACGATAAACCCATCCAGTCGGTCGCCATGCTCGTCGATCAGGCTCGCCTTCAAGGCCACCACTTGGCCTGCCTGGAGCGTAGCCGACCGAGGAACTACCGTGAGGCCTTCAAGGGAGGGGGTGTTCGGCGGTGGGCTGAACGAGTCGTTGCAGGCACCGAGCAGAGTGATTGCCGACAGGGCCGCAATGATTCGTGACATAGCCGTGGCGTTCATTTGTAACCTCCAGTCAAAACCCCGAGGTGCGGTGCGGTCATCGTGTCAACCGCTGACTGGACGATATGGCGGGGGTGTGAAGGAACCGTGAATTCGTCGGAACCCAGCGTGAATTTCCCCGAATCGCGGCGCGCCTCCGCGCCACTTGCCGCGCCTAGACCCATTCCCCTACATTGACCAAGTCACCCTGGCGTTTTCTCGAAACCAGGAGCCCCGCCGCGCATGCCGTTGGCGGGGCGCTCTCGTTCATGGACGCACTCGAACTGACTCGCGCCCTCGTCGCCCTGGAGACACCCACCGGCTCCGAGGGTGCGGCCACCGATCTTCTCGACGGCACGCTGCGGAGCGTGGGCTATAAGGTCGTTCGCCAACCGGTGTCGAGCGGCCGTCAGAATCTCTATGCGTTCAGGGAGCCGCCCGAGCTGGTGTTCTCCACCCATCTCGACACGGTGCCACCGTATGTGCCGCTGCGCGAAGATGCCGACTCGATCCACGGACGCGGGAGCTGCGACGCGAAGGGTCTGGCGGCCGCGATGGTTGCCGCGGCCGAACGTTTGGCGGAGCGCGGCGAGCGCCGTATCGGGCTCCTGTTCCTGGTCGGCGAGGAAAACGGATCGGATGGCGCCCAGGCCGCGAACGAGCTGGAACCGAAAGGCCGCTTCCTCATCAATGGGGAGCCAACCGAGAACCGGCTTTCGATCGGCCAGAAAGGGTCCCTGCGCGTGGATCTCGACGCCACCGGGCGGGCAGCGCATTCCGCCTATCCGGACGAGGGCGTGAGTGCCATCGCCGCCTTGCTCGACACGATCGAACGGATTCGGCGGATGCCCCTGCCGGCCGATCCCCTGCTCGGGCAGTCAACGCTGAACCTGGGCCTGATCGGTGGCGGCGTTGCGCCGAACGTCATTCCCCCCGCGGCAAGCGCCCAGCTACTGATCCGGACGGTCGCGCCTACCGAACCGCTCAAGGCAGCGATCCGCTCACTCCTGGCCCCCGGAGTGACGGTGGAGTTCCCGGTAGAGCTTCCCTTCCATAAAGGTGGAAACGCGCCCGCCGGGTGGGAGACCACTGTGGTGAGCTACGCCAGCGATCTTCCCTTCCTCCACGCCTGGGGGGAGCGCTACCAGCTCGGCCCTGGAACCATCCTGGTGGCTCATACCAGCCAGGAGCACATCCGCAAAGCCGACCTGCTCCATGGAGTGGAGCTCTACGTGCGGCTCGCTTCGGATCTGCTCGCGCGAGATAACCATGGCTGAACGAATCCCGGTCTCGATTCTCGGCGCCACCGGCACGGTGGGCCAGAAATTCGTGCGCCTCCTGGCGGATCATCCCTGGTTCGAGGTGGTCGCGGTTGCAGCCTCGTCGGCGAGCGCAGGGAAGCCGTATGAGCAGGTGGCGCGTTGGCGGGAGCCGGTCTCTCTACCAGGTAACATCGCCGGCTTGATCGTGCGGGACTGCGCTCCTCCGCTGCCCGGGCGCTTCGTCTTTTCTGCACTCGATGCGGAGGTCGCGGGCACTATCGAGCAGGCATTCGCACGGGCCGGCGCCATCGTGGTGACGAACACACGGACCCACCGGATGGATCCCGATGTCCCGCTCCTCATCCCTGAAGTCAATGCGGACCACCTCGCGCTGGTGGACTGTCAGCGAGAGTCCCGCGGCTGGAAGGGCGCCATCCTGGCGAACCCGAACTGCTCGACCGCAGCACTGGCCCTGGCCCTCGCACCCTTGCATCGCGCATTTGGCATCAAGCAGCTGTTCGTCTCCACGATGCAGGCGGTCTCGGGCGCGGGGTATCCGGGGGTGCCTTCCCTCGATATCGTCGGTAATGTCATTCCCCACATCGGTGGCGAAGAGGAGAAGATCGAGCGGGAAAGCCGCAAGATTCTCGGCACGCTCGCCAACGGCATCGTCGAGCCTGCGGATTTCGCCATAAGCGTCCATGCCAACCGGGTGCCGGTGGTGGATGGACATATGGCCACTGTCTCGGTCGGTTTCGAGCGGCGGGTCCGGCCGGAAGAGGCTGCCGAGGCAATCCGTGATTTCAGGGGATCTCCCCGGGTGGCAAGGCTCCCGTCTTCACCGACACCGCCGGTCGAGCTCGATGTCCGGGTAGATCGTCCCCAACCTCGGCTCGACATAGATCGGGGAAGCGGCATGGCGGTGACAGTCGGCCGCCTGCGCCCCTGCCCCATCCTGGATCTGCGTCTGGTTCTGCTCGGGCACAATACGGTTCGGGGTGCGGCCGGTCAGGGAGTCCAGATCGCCGAGCTGCTGGTGGCCGACGAGCGTCGCGGATGATCATCTGCAAGTTCGGTGGCACGTCGGTAGCCGATGGACCCGCCATCACCCGGCTGATCGATATCGTCCGGGCCAGGGTTTCCGAGCGGCCGGTGATCGTGGTCTCCGCCCTGGCGCGAGTTACCGACACGCTCCTGAACCTGGCACGGCGGGCCGGAGTGGCCGACGAGGCGGAGCTCGAGGCGGGGGTCTCCACCCTGCTGGAACGCCATGGGCAGGTTGCCCGCGCGCTCCCGGGTGGGGCCGCGGCAATCGACGCAATCTCGGCCGACGCTGCGGCGCTCCGGCAAGAGCTGGGCTGCGTGCGGCGCCGGATGGCCACACCCGCCGAGCTCGATGCGATCGCCGGCAGAGGCGAGCTCTGGAGCTCGCGCCTGGTGGCGGCAGCGCTCGCCGGAGCCGGGCTGGAGGCCGCCTGGGTGGATATCCGGCCAGTGATGGTCACTGACGATCGCTTCACCAGGGCAACGCCCTATGTCCAGGTGCTGAACACCCGGGCCCGGGAGGCCCTGCGACCGCTGATCGATGCCGGCCACATCCCGGTCACGCAGGGGTTCATCGGTGCTACCGCGACCGGTGTACCGACGACCCTCGGCAGGGGAGGATCCGATTTCACCGCCGCGCTTCTGGGTGCGGCGCTCGAGGCCGACCGGGTGGAGATCTGGACCGATGTAAACGGGCTCATGACGGCCGATCCCCGAATCGTGCCAACGGCGCGTACCCTCCCGGCTGCGAGCTATGAGGAGGCTGCCGAACTGGCGACATTCGGCGCCCGCATTCTCCACCCGGCCACTGCCCTGCCGCTGGTCCGCGCGGGCATTCCCATTGTCATACTCAACGCGAACGCCCCCGAACGCCCCGGTACCACCATCGAGCCCGAGGCGCAGCTCGATCGCGTCGGTGATTCGCCGATTCGCTCGATCTCGTGGAAACAGGGAATCACGGTCATCAACATACGGGCGCCGCGGATGCTTGGCGCCTATGGCTTTCTCCGCGCGCTCTTCGAGGTATTCGAGCGCCACGAAACCGTGGTGGACGTGCTGGCCAGCGGTGAGGTGAGCATCTCGCTGACCATCGAGGACCGGTCCCGGCTGGATCCTCTGGTGCGCGATCTCGCTGACCTCGGTGAGGTGTGGATCGAGGAGCATCGTGCCATCGTGGCAATCGTGGGCATCGGATTGCGGAACACACCGGGGCTCGCTGCCCGGGTGTTCAACGCGGTCTGGCCCGCCAACGTCGAGATCATCTCTCAGGGCGCGTCCGCCATCAACATGACTTTCGTGGTGCGGGAAGACGACGGTCCCGATGTGGTGCGCCGGCTGCATCAGGAGTTTTTCGGTTGAAGATCGCCCTCATCGGTAACGGCAAAATGGGCAAGGCGGTGGCGGCGCTAGCGACCGAGCGAGGTCACAGCATCCATACTCTGGTAACCCGGCTGGAGAATGCCGGAGGAAGAGCCCTCACGGCTGAACGGCTCGCCGGTGCGGACGTGGCCATCGAGTTTACCCGACCTGATGCTGCCGTGGCCAATCTGGAGCGGCTGATCGGCTTGGGCATTCCCACGGTTACCGGCACGACCGGCTGGACCGAGTCCCTGCCCAAGTTGAGCGAGCTGGTCCGCCAGCGCGGTGGAGCGCTGCTCCATGCAGCCAACTTTTCGGTCGGTGTCCACCTGTTCTTTCGCGCCGCACGCGACCTTGCGCGATCCTTCCGCGGGCGATCGGAGTTCGCCGTGTCCATCCACGAGGAACACCACAAGGCCAAGGTCGATGCCACTTCGGGGACGGCACTCCTGCTGCAGCGCCAGCTATGGGAGGAGGAGCCGGGCCGCCGGTTTCCCATTACCTCTGTGCGCGCCGGCGAGGCGCCGGGAACCCACGCGCTCACCTACACCGGGCCGCACGAGACCGTCACCCTGACCCATGTGACCCGGAGCCGGGAAGTGTTCGCTGCCGGGGCCCTCGCGGCGGCCGAGTGGCTGCCGGGGCGTACCGGTGTCTTTACCTTCGATCAGTTGCTGTTTGGAGAGCCCGGATGACCCGGCTCCAGGGTTGCGGTACCGCGTTGGTAACGCCGTTTACCGAGTCAGGGCAGGTAGACTTCCCGGCATTGCGGGCGCTGGTGGATTGGCAGATCGCCGAGGGGATCGACTTCCTGGTGGCGTGCGGGTCTACCGGCGAAGCCCAGACGTTGGACGAGGCCGAGCGCGAGCGGGTCGTGGCCTCGGTCGTCGAGGTGGCGGCTGGGCGGGTTCCTGTCATGGCCGGCGCAACGAGCAACGATACTTCCCGCGCGGTCCATGAGACCGGACGGATGTGCAGCCTGGGCGCTGACTACATCCTGAGCGCCACGCCCTACTACAACAAGCCCACCCAGGAAGGACTCTACCGCCACTTCGTCGCGGTGGCGGACGCGGCCACCAGGCCGGTGTGCCTCTACAACGTCCCCGGCCGCACTGCCGTCAACCTGAAGCCTGCCCTGGCGCTGAGGCTGGCGGAGCACCCGAACATCATGGGTATCAAGGAAGCGAGTGGTGACCTCAAGCAGGTAATGGACATCCTGCATGGCCGGGCCGAAGGATTCACGGTTTTCTCGGGGGACGATTGGCTCACGCTGCCGCTGATCACGTCGGGAGGTGACGGGCTCATTTCAGTGGTGTCGAACGAGGTGCCCGCGGCCATGACCGCCCTGGTGCATCTACTCCTCGCGGGCAATCTCGAGCCGGCTCGCGTCTGGCATTACCGCCTTCTGCCTCTCATGGATGCCAATTTTCTGGAAACCAACCCTGCTCCGGCCAAGGCGGCGTTGCACCTCATGGGCCGGATTCAGAACGTCCTGCGGCTACCGTTGCTGCCGGTGAGCGAGGCAACCTGCGCCGCACTTCGTTCCGCGCTCCGGCAGGCCGGTGTAACCGGTGTCTGACGCAACGAAGGACGAGCGGCTGCGCAGTCAGATCGAGCGATATGCCGCCGAGGTCCCGCCGGGAGAAGAGGCGGCTGCACTGGAGGTGTTTCAGGCGCTGAAAACCGCCCTCAACGCGGGCAGCGTGCGGGCGGCTGAGCGCGGCGCTGACGGTCGCTGGCGGGTCAACTCGTGGGTCAAGACCGGGATCCTGCTCGGCTTCCGACTCGGGCGCATGGGGCCCGCGGCCCTGGGCGGGCCGTTTCCATTCTTCGACAAGGACACCTACCCTCTCCGCGCCATGAGCCCGGAGCAGAACGTTCGCATCGTTCCCGGCGGATCGGCCATTCGGGACGGCTGCCACGTCGCACCCGGCGTCGTCTGCATGCCGCCGATGTACATCAATGTCGGCGCCTACGTCGGTGAGGGGACGATG
>DASYVW010000077.1:0-3605 GCA_035936675.1 Gemmatimonadales bacterium | reverse complement strand
CAAGAGATCGGGGCTATCGTGGCGCAGAACAGCGAGGCGGCGCTCCGGGGCGCGCAGGCGATGATGCAGTCGGCCCGGACCCCGGCCGAGCGGGCCGACGCCGAGCGCGCGGTTGCGTTGGCGGAGCGAGATCTCGTGCACACCCCACTACGAGTTGGCCGGCCCGGTGTGGTGACGGCCCGCTCGGCCTCTGTGGGCGAGCGGCTGAGTGAGGGCGACAGCATCGTGAGCGTGGCGGCGTCCGGCTCCATCGTATTCATCGCTGAGATCGCGCAGAGCGAGGTTGGCGGTGTGGCGGCTGGCCAACTGGCGGAAATCGCTCTCGCCGCAGCGCCACACCCGCTTGGCGGCGTCGTCCACGGCATTTTGCCGGCTGACACCTCTTCGTCTTCAGCGTTGCGAGTGCGCATCGATCTGCCTACGGGCTCCCCGCCGATTGTCGGCCTCTTCGGAACCGCCCACGTCGTCATCGGCGAGCGTCGCAACGTCCCCGCCGTACCTAGCGGTGCGGTGCTCCGCGATGACATCACGGGGGTAACCCGGGTAGCGGTGGTAACTCCAAACGACCGGGCCCACTGGGTGGAGGTTGCGACGGGCATCAGCGATTCGGGCTGGGTGGAGATCGTCCGTCCGCCGCTCGACCCCGGAATTGGGGTCATCACATCAGGACAGGTGGGCCTGCCCGATAGCGCGCGTGTGGTGGCTACCGGTGCCGTCTCAGGTGACTCGAGTGCGGCCCAGGAGTTGGGCGGCTCGAATCGACCGAGTACGCCGGCTCCTGCTCCTAGGTCGACTCCTGGCTACGCGAAGCCGGGCAGTACGGCCCCGCCCACTCGCTGATGTTCGTCCAGTCTGCCCGCCGTCGTATCGTCGGCATCCTCCTCCTGCTGGCGATTCTCGCTGCGGCTGGAGTTTACCAGGCGGCGGGCCTGCCGTCGGCAATCTTCCCCTCGGTGACGTTCCCGATCATCAAGGTCATCGCGGACGCCGGCGAGGAGCCGGCGGCCCGGATGATGCCATCCGTCACCCGTCCCCTCGAGGAGGCGATTCTGCGGGTGCCCGGCTTCGTGCTGGTGAAGTCCATCACGTCGCGCGGGTCCAGCGAGCTCTCGGCCCAGTTCCGCTGGGGCACCGACATGCAAGTCGCCATGCAGCGGGTTGAGGCCGAGACTCAACGGGTCAGGTCCGATCTTCCGCCCGATACGAAGATCGATGTGGAATGGATGAACCCGGCGGTCTTCCCGATCCAGGGCTACGCGCTCGTCTCGGATGGCGAATCGCTGGCCCAATTGACCGTCTTGGCTGAGTATACGCTCAAGCCGGCACTAGTCCGGATCCCGGGAGTGTCGCAGGTCCAGATCCAGGGCGGGCGGAAGCGGGAGTTCCAAGTCCATCTCCACAGCCAGGCGCTGGAGGCCCGCCGGCTAACCGTGTCCGACGTAATCTCTGCGATCCAGAAGAATCACCAAGTACAATCGGCCGGCCTCACCGAGCGCAATCACGAGCTCTATCTCACGCTGGTAAACGGACGGGTGCACGACTTGGAGGGCCTCCGGAGGCTGGCTGTGCCCGTGGCCAGCGGACCGCCGGCCACGCTCGGGGAGCTCGGTGCCGTGGAGGTACACGACGAGGTTTCCTACATCCGGACCACCGCTGAGGGCAAGTCAGCGGTGCTGCTCAACATCATTCCCCAGCCGTCCGCCAACACGGTGGCTATTGCGAACGGCATCCGGCAGCTCTTTCGTGATCAGCCGGACCTCCTGCCCAAGGATGTTCGGTGGGTCACCTTCTACGACCAGGCCCAGTTTGTCACGGACTCGGTCGGCGGAACGCGCGACGCCATCCTCATCGGCGTGGGGCTCGCGGCCTTGGTGCTGCTCCTCTTCCTGCGAAATTGGCGACTCACCCTGGTGGCCGTCGTAGCAATGCCGCTTACCGTCGCCATCGTGGGATTGGTGTTGAGCGTGCTGGGCCAGACGATTAATGTGATGACGCTCGCAGGCATCGCGGCTGCGCTCGGGCTGATCGCCGACGACGCGATTGTAGTCGTCGAGGACGTGGAGCATCACCAGGCTCGCATCACCCGCGAGGGGGGATCGGAAGACGCCGCCAGCGTCAGCGTCCGCGAACTGCTTCCGGCACTCATCAGCTCGAGCCTGTCGACTACCGTCATCCTCCTCCCGTTCGCGCTGCTGTCCGGAATCGTCGGAGCATTCTTCAAGCCGTTGGCGCTCACCATGGCACTCACGCTGGTGGTGTCATTTTTCATCGCTCTACTGGTGGTTCCGGTTGCGGCCAGCGCCCTGGCACCCCCGCGTGGTGCCGAGAAACGCGGTGGCATGCCCCGGGCGTTGGGCCTATGGTGGCGCAGTCACGTCGTCCCGTTTTGGTCGCCGGTCCGCCAGCGGCTGGACGCCGGGTACACCCGGGTGGTGCGTCTCTTTGTGGCCCACGGGGTGACCGCGATCGTCGCGGTTATTGTGCTGCTTGCGGCGGCGTGGCTTCTGTACGGGCGGATCGGCACCGATTTTCTGCCCTCGATGGACGAGGGCTCGATTATCCTGGACTACTGGACCCCGCCAGGCACCTCTCTGGCGGAGACAGACGAGATGCTCCGTCAGGCCGAGAAGGTGATCACCTCCCTGCCAGACGTGGCCACCTACTCGCGTCGGGTGGGCACCCAGCTTGGCTTCTTTATAACCGAACCCAATACTGGGGATTACGTCATCAAGCTCAAGCCGCGGGGACAACGGCGAGACGTCGACATGGTGATCGAGGCGCTGCGGAGCCGGATCGCCGAGGTCGAGCCGGCAATCCATACCGACTTTGGCCAGTTGCTGGAGGACGAGATCGGCGACCTCACCGGTGGTGCGCCGCAGCCGATCGACATCAAGCTGTTTGGCGACGATCCCGGCTTGCTGCAGGCCAAGGCACGGGAGGTGGCCCGTGGCATCGCGAAGGTGCGCGGGATCGAGGACGTCTTCGATGGAATTGTGGTCGCGGGCCCTGCCCTCCAAGTGGAGGTGGATGGCGTGGCCGCGGCCCGGTTCGGTCTGACCACGGACGAGATCCACGCCGCGGTGGAACCGGCGGTGACTGGCACGGTGGTGGATCAGGTGCAGATCGGCGACCGCATGTACGACCTTCGGGTTTTTACAGCACCGGCGGAATCGCTGGGGAGCTTGAAAGTGCGAGCTCCGTCTGGGCTGGTGACGCTGTCGAGCGTCGCCACCGTTTCTACGGGCGCACCGGAGGTGGAGATCAAAAGGGAAAACCTCAAGACCTTTGTGGGGGTTACGGCGCGGCTCTCGGGTCGCGACCTCGGCGGTACAATGAGCGACGTACGGCGTACGCTAAGCAATCAGCGAGTGCCGGGGCCGGGCATCACGGTTCGCTACGGAGGTCTCTACGAGCAGCAGCAGAAGTCATTCCGGAGCCTTCTGTACGTCCTGCTTGCTGGGCTGGTGCTGGTTGCGGTGATCGTCCTGTTCGAGTTTGCTGACTGGCGGGCGCCCATGGTGACGGCTGTCTGCGCTGCGACAGTGCTTGCCGGCGTGCTTGCCGCCCTTCTGCTCACCGGTCAGACGCTCAACATATCGAGCTAT
>DASYVW010000076.1:0-3120 GCA_035936675.1 Gemmatimonadales bacterium | reverse complement strand
CGAGCGGCTGGCTGAAGCGGGGAGATTCCTCGAGATCTGGAATCTCGTTTTCATGGAGTATGATCGCTCGGCCGACGGAAGCCTGACCCCGCTGCCCAAGCCGTCGGTGGACACCGGTGCCGGCCTCGAGCGCATCGCCGCGGTCATGCAGGGGGAGGACGACAACTTCCACGCCGATCTCTTTCTCCCCTTGATCGAGCGGGTGGGTGAGCTGGTCGGCCGGCCCTACGACCGGAGCGCGGACGAGCGGGGCTCCTACCGGGTTCTGGCAGACCACGCCCGCGCCGTCAGCTTCTTATTGGCCGACGGGGTGTATCCGAGCAATGAAGGACGGGGCTACGTGCTGCGCCGGATTCTCCGGCGCGCGGTGCGTCACGCCTGGCTGCTTGGGCGGCGCGAGCCGACGCTGGCGCCGCTCACCACCATCGTGGTCCGTGAGATGGGGGCGATCTATCCTCAGCTCCGCGCCCGCGCCGCGTACATCCATGAGGTCACCGAGACGGAGGAAGTCCGTTTTCTCGAGACCATCGAAGGCGGGCTCCGGCGTCTGGACGAGATCTTCGCGTCCGGGGCCACCGCGATCTCCGGAGCAGAGGCATTCAAGCTGTACGACACGTTCGGATTCCCCATCGACCTCACGCAGATCATCGCCGGCGAGCGCGGGGTAGAGGTGGATTTGGCTGGATTCGAGCGATCACTGGAGGGGCAGCGTCGGCGGTCACGCGACGCTCGAGTGACCCCGGCCATGGGAACACTGATGATCCCGGATGCGCCCGCGGTACACGTCGCCCAGTCGGGGCGGTGGCGCAGCGTGAAGCGGGGCAAGCAGCGCTTCGTGGGGTATGCACGCACCGAGGCCGATACGGAGGTGCTCGCGTTCCGGCAGGACGGCCCCCGGGTCGAATTGGTGCTGCGAGAAAACCCGTTCTACGTTGAGTCGGGCGGTCAGGTGAGCGACACCGGTGCCATCACCGGGGACGGTTGGTCGTTGGCCGTCGATGCCGTGCACAAGGACTCCAAAGGCACGGTGGTCGGCGGGACTTTTTCGGAGCCATTCGAGCCCACCTCGCTGCACGCGGCGGTGGACGCTCCGCGCCGCCAGGATATCGAGCGCAACCACAGTGCCACGCACCTGGTGCACTATGTGCTTCGCAAGCGCCTGGGGACCCACGTGCGCCAGCAGGGCTCGCTGGTCCAGCCGGAGCGCCTTCGCTTCGACTTTTCTCACCACGGACCCATCGACCAGGCCACGTTGCATGGCATCGAGGCGGAGGTGAACGATCTTCTTCTGGCCAACACCCCCGTAGAGACCCGGGAGATGCCCTATGCTGATGCCCTGGCGCTTGGGGCGATGGCCTTCTTCTCCGAGAAGTACGGCGATGTCGTCAGGGTGGTACAGATGGGTCCCTCGATCGAGCTGTGCGGCGGTACCCATGTCCGAAGCACCGGGCAGATCGGCACCTTCCGGTTTTCGGGGCAGACCGGGGTGGCGGCAGGCGTCCGCCGGATCGAGGCGGTCACCGGGAGCGGAGCTCTCCGTGCCGTGCGCGATCTGGAGCAGCGCCTGATGGCCGTGGCCGAGGCGCTGAAGGCTCAGCCGGAGCACGTGCTGCGTCGGGTGGTACAGCTGGTGGAGGAGCGTGCGCGCCTTGAGGCTCGGCTGGCAGAAACGCTCCGCAGCGGCGCCGGCCCGCTCGTGCAGGGCAACGTCTCGAATATCGCCGGTGTCGAGCTCACGGTGGCGGAAACGCCTTCGGACGACCGAGCAGAGGTGGGCCGGATCGCCGACACATTCCGCGAGGGAAGGCGCAACGCGGTTCTGGTGATCTTCAGCTCGGCGGGACGTGGCTCGATTCACGTCACGCTGACCGATGACCTGGTAAGCGCAGGGCGAAAGGCGGGAGACCTGGTGAACCAAATCGCCGCGCTCAGCGGCGGTAAGGGTGGAGGCCGTCCCCACTTTGCCTCAGCCGGGGCGGGAGACCCGGAGCTGCTCCCGGCCGCTCGTGCGGCCACTCCGGAGCTGGTCAGCACCTGGCTCGGTGGAATTGCCCCTGCCGGAGCGCGCGGCGCCTGATGGTGGTGGCCGACTGGCTGGACCAGCACACCAGTCAGGCGCCCCCAGCGCTGCGAGCGAGGGTTAGGCAATACGCCCTCCTGGCAGCGGGCGCCTCCCTCCCTCACGTTCTCGCCACTGCCGGACAAACGGCGCTCGACCAGGTTCTCTCCCATCCCGGTGATCGCTCCGCGGCTCTCGATCTGCTTGCCGCGGACGCCCTGATCACGCTCGCCCTGCTGGCGCAGGCTGAGACCAACTCCGATCGTCTGGGTGAGTTCGCCACGTTGGTGCTTCAGACCCCTCGGGCCCTTTCGTGATCGACCTCCACAGTCATCTGCTCCCCGCGGTGGATGACGGATCTCGCTCGGTGGAGCAGTCGGTCAAAGTGCTCAACGAGATGGCACGGCAGGGCATCACTGACGTCTGCCTGACTCCGCACCTTCCATCCGGCCGGGCGGAGGCCGGCCCCCCCTCCGCGCACCTGCGAGCATTCGAAGCACTGCGGGCCGCGGCACCGGCCGTTCCCCGTCTGCACCGCGGCGCCGAGGTCATGCTGGACCGGCCGGTCACCCGTCCGGTGGCGCTGGCTCGCAACGTGACCCTTGCGGGGACCCGATACATACTCGTTGAGTTCCCCCGCCTCGTAGCTTACGACACGGTCACCAACGCGCTCACCCAGGTCGTCGAGTTGGGCCTCGTCCCGGTACTTGCCCACCCCGAGCGGTACAGCTGCTGCTCGGTAGAGGCCGTGCGGCAATGGCGCGCGGTCGGCGGGAGGATGCAGGTGGATGCGACCACGCTGCTCGCCTCGCAGGCACGCGGTCAACGCGCCCGTCTGCTCGTGGCAGAGGGACTGGCGGACATTCTGGCAGGCGACAATCACGGCGACGATCGGTCGGTCGCCACCGGTGCCGGTTTCCTGCTGGCCCAGGACGGCGCGGAACAGGTGGAGCTGCTGGTGGTGCGGAATCCGGCCGCCATCCTCAAGGATGCCGAAACAGTCGGGGTGCCGCCGCTTCGGATCCGGCAGAGCTGGATGAAGCGAATCAAGGAGTTCCTCG
>DASYVW010000075.1:0-1767 GCA_035936675.1 Gemmatimonadales bacterium | reverse complement strand
CAGGGCGAGAACACCTGTCTTCGATAGCTTACTCCGGTACAGGGACAGCGCCTCGAGTGTCAGGAGGTGTGTCGGAATGGCGTCCGAGCTGAACGCGTCGAGCACGATCAAGTCGTAGTGATGATTCGGTGCCTTCGCTATCGACAGGCGGCCGTCACCCAGCATCACGTGGACGGTGGCAGGCGTGTCCCTCAGGTAGGTGAAATAGTTGGTGTCGCGCGCCACTCGGGCAATGTCCGGGTCGATTTCATAAAATGTCCACTCCTCGCCGGCGCCTGCGTATGCGGCCAGGACACCAGCACCGAGGCCAATGACGGCCACGCTTCGGCCAACAACCGGGGGCAGCGCCCGAAAGACGTCACCGATCGGCCCCGGCCGATGGTAGTAGCTGAGTGGCTCTCTCCGCCTGCCAGGATCCGTGCTCTGAGCTCCGTGGCTGGTGGTTCCGTGCATCAGCACGCGTATTCGCTTCTGAGCATCCTCTCGCACTTCCCGCACTCCGAAAAAATTCCGCTCCTTTATGAGAATGCCGCTGCGCGCCCTTCCAGTTACTATCGCGGCGATCACCACCACCCCGATGGCCAGAGTAAACCGGATGGGATCACGGCTCAGGCGAAGGCAGACCATGGCGACGATGGCCGAAGAGATGAGCGCGGCAGCCGTTGCTGGGCGATCCCCATCACCCAGGCGTGTCAGCAGCAGGAGGGCGCAGGCGGCTGTAATCAGCGCGACATCCCATCGCAAACGGCGCGAAGAGGGTTGTTCGGAAGACCTTGGGCGTACCGCACAGGCGATGAGAATGGTGAGGGGGTACTCGAGCACTGAGTCGAACACCGCTGGGGCCACCAGAGCGTTGAAGATGCCACCCAGGACCCCTCCGAGAGCGATGCAAAGGTAGAAGTCGGTCAGGCGCGAAGGAGGTGGCTTCGTGGCCGCCAGTTCGCCATGGCAAACGAGCGCCGTGACGAAGAAGACGATCAGGTGGAGCGGCAGGAGCCATGGGCCTGAGGCTGAAGGCCCCCAGAAGTCAATAACCGCGAGCGCGATGAGCCCGACCGGCTGCCACCGAACCAGCAAGGCATGGGGAAGTATGCTGCGGCGAGCGAATACCATAGTGAACGACAGGAGGTACAGCACGAGGGGAATGATCCAGAGGAGTGGCACCGCCGCAACGTCCGTCGTCATGTAGGTCGTGAGCGCCATGAAGAAACTGGACGGTACAAAGGCAAGCACGATCCAGCGAAGCATGGTGCGTATACCGATGCGAGCCGTGGGTGCGACAGATTCCCCGACGTTCAGTCCGGATGCGACAGTTGTCCTCTGGTAAGCCGCCGAGAGAACGACCAGTACCACGAGGACGAGGTAACCCAATCTCCACAGCCTTGCCTGTCCTCTGAGTGGGATCATCGGTTCGAGCAGGAAAGGATAGCTAAGGAGCGCGAGGAGACTCCCCGCATTGCTGGCTGCGTAGAGGAAGTACGGACTGTCGGCTTCCGGGTGAGATGTCTTGGAAAACCACACCTGGAGCAAGGGCCCTGTGCTCGACAGGAGCATGAAGGGAGCACCGAGCGAGAGAGTGAGTACCCAGAGAAGCCAC
Source organism: Gemmatimonadales bacterium (assembly GCA_035936675.1). Classification (GTDB taxonomy): domain Bacteria; phylum Gemmatimonadota; class Gemmatimonadetes; order Gemmatimonadales; family GWC2-71-9; genus CAVVWJ01. The sequence continues at coordinate 170 of DASYVW010000075.1, read as the reverse complement.
GCGTTCGGGTGCTCGATACGGAATGCCCCTGCTGTCCCGGCTACGCTGATCGGGAGGAGCAGAAAACAGAGCGCGAGCAACACGATGTGCACCACTGTGTGGCGGCGTAGACCCAACCACCGGGGGCCGATGTACGCGTAGAGGTAGCCCAACAGGAGCGCGCCCTGAAA
>DASYVW010000074.1:0-6701 GCA_035936675.1 Gemmatimonadales bacterium | reverse complement strand
GGAAGCAGATGGTCATACGCCTCACCAGCCTGCCCGAGACCGACAACCTCATGGCAGAGCCCGAGCGGCTCGCCTCTCTGGCGATGGTTGCTGACGGTGTAGGCGGTGGGGCCAAGGGCGCAGATGCGAGTCGGATCGCGCTCGAGGCCGTGGCCAAATACGTCTCCAGCAGCATGCGCTGCTACTATGCCCAAGGCTCGGCGGACGATCGGGAACTCTCCAGGACGCTCCAGGAAGGCGCATCCCAGTGCCACATGGAACTACTGCGACGGGGCGAGGAAACCCCCGAATGCCGAGGCATGGCCACCACGCTCACCCTCTACCTCGGCGTCTGGCCCCGGGCCTATCTGCTCCAGGTGGGAGACAGCCGTGCCTACCTTCTCCGGCGGGGTGAGCTGATTCAGATCACCCGCGACCAGACGATGGCCCAGGAGCTAGTCGACCTCGGCGTGCTGAGCCGGGCGGATGCGTCCGACAGCCCGTTGGCGCACAGGCTCTCGAGCTCGATCGGGGGAAGCCAGACCGCCCCCGTCGTCACCCGCTTCGAGATGACCTGGGGCAATGTCCTGCTCCTCTGCAGCGATGGAGTCACCAAGCACGTCTCCGACGAGGGACTCCGCGAGCGGCTCCGCACGATGACGTCCGCCAAGCAAGTGTGCGAGGATCTGCTGCAGGATGCCCTGGAAGGAGGCGGGAGCGACAATATCACCGTCATCGTCGGGCGGGCTCTGCCGAGCGAGAGCTGAGATCAGGCCATAGACCTTTATCTCGACCGCCCCACCTAGACGTCTCCACTAAGACCTACATAGCTCTCGCGAATGCCAGCAAGCCTCTTGCTGAGTTTGCGCTGAGCCTACTGGCCCCTCCGCGAGCCATCCCACAGATTGTGGAGGCACCTTCCGCGGAACAGGAGGCCAGATGACAGCCACCCAGACGACCGCACTCCCCGCCGCGCTCAGTCGGAAGCCGCGGGACGAGGAAATCGACGTTTACGGACTCACCCACCCCGGGAAAGTCCGCACCGAAAACCAGGACCATTTCCTTATCTCCTCGCTGAGGAAGCAGATGGTCATACGCCTCACCAGCCTGCCCGAGGCCGACAGCCTGATCGGAGAGCCCGAGCGGCTCGCCTTTCTCGCGATGGTTGCCGACGGAGTAGGCGGGGGCGCCAAAGGCGCTGAGGCCAGCCGGATCGCGCTCGAGGCAGTGACCCAGTACGTCTCCAGCAGCATGCGCTGCTACTATACCGCAGGCTCGGCGGACGACCGGGAGTTTTTCAAGGCGCTCCGCCAAGCCGCACTCCAGTGCCATGCGAAACTGCTCCGGCACGGCGAGGAGAACCCCGACTACCGGGGTATGGCCACCACGCTTACCGTCTACCTCGGCGTCTGGCCCCGGGCCTATCTGCTCCAGGTGGGAGACAGCCGTTGCTACCTGCTGCGCCACGGCGAGCTGACCCAGATCACCCGCGACCAGACCATGGCGCAAGAGCTGATCGACCTCGGCGTGCTGACCCGGGCGGCGGCCGCAGTCAGCCGGCTCGCGCACACGCTCTCGAGCTCACTCGGAGGCCGCCAGACCGCCCCTGTCGTCACCCGGTTCGACATGGCCTGGGGCAACGTCGTGCTCCTGTGCAGCGACGGACTCACCAACCACGTCTCCGACGAGCGGATCCGCGAGCGGCTCCGCTCGATGACTTCCGCCAAACAAGCGTGCGAGGATCTGCTGCAGGATGCCCTGGAGGGAGGCGGGAGCGACAATATCACCGTCATCGTCGGGCGGCCTCTGCCGAGTGAGAGCTGAGACCGAGCCCGTCGAAAATCTTTAAGATGTAAAGTGAGTTCTGAAGGCTAGGACATTGCTGCGGGCCAACATAGACGCTTCTCTCCGCTTACGCCCCTGGACCCAGACCTGTCAGCCGTGGTAGGGCCGGATCATCGGCTCGACACGCGAGGTAGTTAGGGCCGAGAAAGTCTTCGTCTCCTAGATCGTAATCCCGGATGTCCACGTGATCGGGGAAGATCTTGCCCACCACGTATCCGTACCCGCCGAACAGCTCGTGAAAGTCCTTCAGCAGGAATCGTGTCAGTATGTTCACCCGGCCATACTCGAACTGCACGAAGCGAATGCGGCGATCGCGTAGGACCTCTTCCAGCCCCCGCAGCGCCAGGTGCTCGGCCCCTTCCACATCAAGCTTCAGGAAATCAACCTCACGGATTCCTTCCCGGGCGAGGAACTCATCGCTCCGGACTACCGGACAGGCAAGCAGCTCTCCCTTCCAGCTGTGGGGATATTCAGTGAGCGTCGCGTGGGCGCTCGCCGAGGGGTGGTAGCGCATCGTGACCATGCCGGTGTGGTCCGCGAGGCCAAGGGCGAATGTCTTGATCCGGCTCTGCCCCGCTGTGCGGGTGCGAAGCTCCGCCGCGGTCGCCGGGATGATCTCGAGGGCATAGATCGTGGCCTGGGGGAACATCTCGGCCGCGATGAGAGACCACTTCCCGACATTCGCGCCTATGTCGAGCACCGTCCGGATCGGCTCGTTTCGCAGTGTCTCCAGCAGCCAACGCTCGCCGTTCTTCTCGTACTTGTAGGTCGCATTGCCGAACCATTTGAGGTACTGACGCGAGAGCTTAGCCACGGTTCGGAGGACCGGGTTGCCGCGGACGCGGGCGGTAGGTCTCAATTCAAAAACTCCCACCTCACCCCGAAGTTGCTCCCTAATCCCGGGATCCTGAACCCGGGCACATACGTCAGCCTGGTGCTTCTGAGGTTTCCCCGGTCCCAGTAGATGGTGAAGCGGTCGAGCTGGATCTGGATCAGGCTCCGGAAGAAGGTCGCCCCCTTGAGCACGATCGGGGCGCCGAGCGCGTCCCGGCCGATCGTCCCCCTGCCCCAGCTCTCCACGCTGAACCGGAGCTTGAGGTCGAAAATGCCGCTGGGGAACTGGCGCAGGAACTTGGAGCGGAGCGTCGCTGCGCTGATCGAGTGGGTGGGTGGAACGCCCTCGGGCAACGTGTTCCGCGGATCACTGTACCAGCTCTCCAGGGTGATCCACTGGAGTGGCGCGAGCCGGACCGAGGCGGTGATCCAATCGGTCTCGGGCGCGGGCGCAAACCCTGCGATGGGGAGGTAGTCGGCGTAGGCGAACGGCGCGAACTTCGACGTCCTGGCGTAGGACACCTGGAAGCCGAGCCGGGCGCGGTCCCAACCCAACGCGCCCTGGAAGTCACGTACGTCCTGGGCGGTGTCGGTGAGAATGGCCGGAGCTGCGACCATCCGTCCCAGGCGGGCAGTCCCGGTGAGGGCGAGCCCCCGCATGACCTGGAGCCCCGCCGCGAGGTCGACGTAATCGCTGTTCCGGCCGCCGAAGTGGCGCTGGTGGACCGCCTCGCCCGAGACGGTGAACGGACCTACCGGGTTCCAGCCCAGGCTGGCCCGGGTGTCGAGCGGGGTCCACTGGGTCCGGTGGAAGGCGGAGCCCACGAGGGAGAGGGTCGACGCCCGGTAGGAGAGGTACCCGCCGATCTGGTTGATCTGCTGGTCCAGCCCGCCTCCGGTCCAGGCACTCCGGTTGTACAGGAGATCGAGGCGAGGACCCAGTCCCTGCGCCGCCTGGCGCGAGGCGACCGAGAGCCGGATCTGGGCATCGGTACGCCTCACCTTGTAGCCGAGCCCGATGGTATCGTCCACGCCCGCATTGTTGATCACGAACGGGTGTCGGTTCGGGGCGGAGCGGATCAACTGGTATTGCACGCCGAACCGGGGCGACGGGATATAGCTGCCCTGGGCCCAGATCTGGGTGTTGGAGTAGCTGCTGTTCCGGACGGCCACGGTCGGTGAGCTCAGGTAATCGCCGGCGAGGGAGAAGCCGAGACCGTTGACGAAGCGGCGCTCCAGCTCCGCGCCGTAGCGGGCGAAGTTGTTGTCGCCCCGGGCTACAGCGATAGCTGACCGGGGCGCCAGGCGGTCGTGCCGTCGGGTAAAGAGGTAGACCCGAAGCTGCCCGGGCCATCGCTCCACCTCGATCCGGTCGAGGAAGGTGATAGAGAAGAGCGCGGGATCGACCGCCAGGCTATCGGGCCCGGCCGCGACGTAAGGCACGCCGTCGAGGTAATACTCGGCCGACGCGCTCCCGCGACCGTGATAGTTCACCAGCTCGGGCCGGCCGATGAACCCGCCGCGCCAGAGATAGACGCCGGGCACCTGGGTGAGCAGGTCGCCGACGGTGGCCGCGTGGCCCCACTCGATCGAGTCGCGGTTGAACACGATCCGGGTGAGCGCCGGCTTCGGACCTTCGATGCCGAGCAGGGGAAGCACCGGTACCCGGACGCTCACCTGCCCCTGTTCTTTCAGGAAACGAGCGGTGGTGTTGACTGTGTCCCGGGAGAGCGTGTCGGAGAGGGTGTCCTCGGGGTACTGGCCTTGGTCGGGGATCTGGGCCGACAGCGGGGAGACAGAAAGCGTGAGCGGGAAAAGAAAAAACGTGAGCAGGACCAGCCAACGCACTGTCATCCTGAGAGACCCCGAGTGCAACGAGGGGGACCGAGGGATCCCTCGAATGCGAACGGAGAGATTCTTCGCTGCGCTCAGAATGACAGTCGCCCGCTTACCGCTCACACTTGTCCTAGTCCCGCTCACGCTTTTCGGTCGGCACGGGCCAAGACAAGCTCGGTGAACAACCGCACGCCAATGCCCGTGGGGCCCTTCACCCGTCCCGGCTCATCCCGCTCGGTGTACGCCGTCCCCGCGATATCCAAGTGGGCCCAGGGGAATCCGTCCACGAACTCGCGGAGGAACCAGCCCGCCGAGATACTGCCGGCCGGCCGGCCGCCGCTGTTCTTCACATCGGCGATATCGGACTTCATCAAGTCGCGGTAGTCATCCCAGAGCGGCAGCTCCCAGACCCGCTCCCCCGCCCGTTCGCCGGCCTGGCGCACCTCCTCGACCAGCTTCTCGTCGGTTCCCATCACCCCCGCGGCCGAGTGACCCAGGGCCACCACAATGGCACCGGTGAGGGTGGCGATATCCACCACGGCAGCCGGCTTGTACCGCCTGGCATACGACAGCGCGTCGCACAGGATGAGGCGCCCCTCGGCGTCGGTGTTGATCACCTCGATCGTCTTGCCCAGGTGGCTGGTGACCACGTCGCCCGGCTTCACCGCGGTGCCGCTCGGCATGTTCTCGGTGCTGGGGATCAGGCCCACGACATGAACCTTCGGCTTCAGCCGGCCCAGCGTCTCGAAGGTGCCGAGCACGGCGGCGGCGCCGGACATGTCGTACTTCATGTCCTCCATGTTCTGGGCCGGCTTGATCGAGATGCCGCCGGTATCGAAGGTCACACCCTTGCCGATCAATACGATCGGCGCCGTGTCCGCGCCCTTGTACTCCAGGGCGATGAACCGCGGCTCCTCGGCGCTGCCCTGCGCCACCGAGAGCAGCGCGCCCATCTTCTCCTTGACGATCGCGGCCTTGTCGAGGATGGTGACCCCGAAGCCGTGACGCTGAGCCAGCTCCTGGGCGACATTGGCGATATAGCTCGGCGTCGCCACGTTCCCCGGCAGCACCTGAAGGCCGCGGGCGAAGGTCTGCCCTGCCCCGATCGCCTCGCCGGTCTTGTGCCCCTGGATCAGCTCGGCCGGCCCGTCGTGGGCCAGGAGGTCGAAGCGCTCGAGCGGAGGCTTCCTGTCCTCGCCTGGCTTCTTCATCTCGTTGTACTGCCATGCTCCCTGGGCCAGTCCCTCCGCGATCGACTGCCCCACCTCGGCGGGCGGCACCTTGCCCCGGGCTTCGGGTGGGAGATAGAACGCGGCCCGGGGCACGCCGAGCGAGCGGGTTTTCTTGGCGGCGATGGCGGCTGCGCGCCGGATGGCTGTACGATCGATCTCGTCGGGCTTGCCGAGGCCGACGAGAAGCACGCGAGGTGCGGGACCGGATGGGTAGATGACTGCCGTCTCGTCCTTCTTGCCGCTGAAGTCGCCGGCCGCGAGCACTCGTCCGATGGCGCCGCCGCTCCCCTTGTCCACGCCCTCGAGCGATGCGGGCAGCTTCCCACGCGGCAATGCGAGCGCGAGCAGTGGAGTCTCGTATCCGGCAGGCTGCGCCTGGACCGCGGCGGTCTCGAACGGCATAGGCGAGACGAGGGGGTTGAGGTGAAAAAGGGCGTGTTCGTGCGGGTGGGAAGCTACCTAGAGCGGCGTGCGAGCGGCAACGGGACCTGCTCATTCATTTCAGGACCTGCAACCACCTCAGATCCGAATGACGCATCGCCACCCGATGAACCGTCGGATGACGCGAATGCGGGCTTCGGATCCGAAATGGCGTCGTTCGCATCCTATGGACCATCGAATAACGGGAAATGTCGACAACAATTTCGAAATGGCGTCGATCGCATCCGATGGACCATCGGATCGGCTGGAACGCCGGCATCGGATTCGAGATGGCGTCGTTCGCACCCAAACTGACCATCGGATGACTGCAAATGCCGACATGAGATCCGAAGTGTCGTCGTGCGCATCCGAAGCACCGTCGGATGGCTGGAAATGTCGGCATCAGATCCGAAGTGTCGTCGTAAGCATCCGATGGACCGCGAAGGGACTGGAAATGCCGAAAATGGGACTCGCAATGGCCTCGCACGGTCGATGCTGGATCCAGTTCCGTCCTGCTCGACTAGATTCCCGGTTACCACCCCTGAGGAGTCATCA